>CALMEH010000754.1 GCA_937863115.1 uncultured Acidobacteriota bacterium | reverse complement strand
TGAAGGAAACTTTCGTTGAAAAAGATGCCCAAAACCGCGTTGATTTCGGCGGCGCATCTTTTTCGGACAAAACAAATGATTTGGTAGCCACCTTTTATGAGGACGAAAAAACGCGCATCGTGTTCAAAGATAAAGGTTTCGAGAAGGATTACAATTTCATCAAAGCGCGTCTCGGCGGCACACGCGAGTTGAGTTTCGGTTCTTCAAGCGACGACGAATCGCTCTGGATTGTTTCCTCTTTCAGCGACACTGATCCCGGCACGGTATGGCTTTTTAACCGTAAAACCAAAGGTCTTTCAACGCTTTATCAAGTCCGCGAAAAATTGCCCCGTGAAGCTCTGGCTCAGATGACTCCGATAAAATATAAATCTTCTGACGGCTTGGAAATTCCCGCTTATCTAACTCTACCGAAAGGCGTTGAAGCGAAGAATCTCCCGCTTGTCGTTAATCCGCACGGCGGACCTTGGGCGCGTGATTCTTGGGGTTACGATTCCTACGCACAGTTTCTGGCGAATCGGGGTTACGCGGTTTTGCAGATTAATTTTCGCGGTTCGACCGGCTACGGCAAGAAATTTCTTGATGCGGGCAACAAACAATGGGGCGATTTGATGCAGGACGACATCACTTGGGGCGTGAAACATCTCGTTTCTCAAGGCATTGTTGACGCAAAACGAGTCGGAATTATGGGCGGAAGTTACGGCGGTTATGCAACACTTGCGGGCGTTGCCTTCACGCCGGACGTTTATGCCGCCGGAGTAGCGATTGTTGCGCCGTCAAATATGATTACTTTGCTCGAATCAATTCCGCCTTATTGGGAGCCGATTCGCCAAATGTTTTATCTGCGAATGGGCAATCCGAACAATAAAGAAGAATTGGCGACAATCAAACGCCAATCGCCGCTTTTTTCGGCTGATAAAATCAAAACTCCGCTTTTTGTTGTGCAAGGCGCAAACGATCCGCGTGTAAATAAACGCGAATCAGATCAAATCGTGGTTGCGCTTCGAGATAGAAATTTCCCTGTCGAATATATGGTCGCGCCCGATGAAGGACACGGTTTTGCGCGTCCGGTCAACAATATGGCGATGCTTGCAAAGGCGGAAAAATTCTTAGCGCAATATCTCGGTGGACGTTTTCAAGAATCAATGACTGCGGACGTTGCCAAGCGTTTGAGCGAAATTATGGTTGATGTAACAACCGTAAAATTAGCCGAAACGCCGAATATGAACGCCAAAGCAGAAGTTGATATTACGGGCAAATGGAAAATGGTCGCCGATGCCGGCGGACAAATCATTAACATTGATTTGGATATGAAACAAAAAGACGCGGATTTTACCGGAACGATAAGCTCGATGCTCGGCGGCGGCACAGTTGAAAACGGCAAAGTCAGCGGCACAAATGTAACCGCCGATTGCAAAGTTGACGTTCAAGGTCAACCTGTTACGCTAAAAATGGAAGGGAAAGTTGATGGTGATAAAATGACCGGAAATCTCTCAGGTCCCGGACTTCCGCCGATTTCATTCACCGCCACGCGCGAGAAATAAGAAGAAAGGGAGAAGTTGAGACGGGGAGATTACAAACATCAAATCCCCGTTTCTTCTCTTTTATCTCTTGCTACGCGGAACTTTTGAATCGGTAAGAATTACAAAATCGCCAAGATTTTCGTGTTTCGCTTTATCGAATTTTGTAAATTCATCTTCGTAGCGCATCGTAATAACTAAAAATTTTGTTTTCGGAGAATATTTCAAAAGATGTTCCGCCGTTCCAAGACGGTTTTCGGTGTGAAAACTTCCGTTCAAATGAACAACGAGTGATTTTTTATTCGCTTTCAAAAACACTGCAATCGAATAAGCCATTGTCGCGTCCCAAAGCGATTGCGCGTTGAGCATCGGCGAATGTTTCTGCGGCGTTACCGAATCAGTTTGTCCCATCAAAGCATTAAATTTCTGCGCGTAAGCATCCGACGCAAAACCGAAAGGCAACGGCGCAAGCCATTTTTTCGCGTCGTTTGATAAATTATTGAGCGAATCTCTACCAAGACGCGAAACCATATTCACATAACGGCGCGGCGCATTTGCCGCAATTACGGGCAAATTATTTTCCTTCGCCAATTCGACCAGCGGACGATAATCAGTTTTGTAATTTCCCCACGGACGACTGGAAGATAAAAAATGTGTTTCAGAAATTTGATTTTTCAAATATTCATCCACAACAATCTGCACATCGCGCTCGAACATTTCCAGCGACAATGCAACCTTTCTTTCTTGTTTATATTTTTCGACTACCGCTTTAAATATCTGAAATTGCAAGAAATGCGCTGTTGCGTCATCGTGCATTTCGCCAAGAAAAGCGACATCCGTTTTTTCAATCGCTTTGATAATTTCGTCAAATGTCGTCGGATTCCCTTTTCCGTCGAAAATCCGATAATTTGCTTCGCTGATTTGCCCGAAAACCGTAAATGTCATTGCTGAAATAATGATAAACAAAAGTAAAATTTTCTTCATTGCAGTTTTAGAATATCACAAAAAGCGTTTTGATTTGAGGCTGTAATCTTGAGAAAAATTACAGCCTCGTTATTTTTCGGACTTGGGGTAACTTAAAAGGTAGGACAAATAATCTTGCCCGAAAAATATTTTTTTCAGCCGTGATTATTCGGCAAACTTCTTTTTTCCAATTTTTTCACGACAATTTCGCTCACCATTGCGGCAAATTCTTCGGGCGAAAAAGTTGCCCGAAAATGTTTTGTTTCCAACCGAACATCGCCGCATTCGCAAACGTAAATTCGCCGTAATTCGTCCGCCGTTTCGCGTTTTTCTTTTTTTTCGCCACTGTCAAAAGGCATAAGTTTAAGAAACAATCTCGCTCATTAAAACGTCATCGGAGATTTCGTTTAAATCGAGCGGACTGAAATTGTTTTGCAGAATTTCAAACATTGCTTCGCTTAAGGCGACAAATTCGTTTCTCGTAAAATCGAGCAAGACGTTTTTCGTCTTCAAATGGACGTTTTGACAATTTTCGCAATGCCAAATTTGCAGGTTTTCGCGTGGTTTATTCATAATATTTCACTTAAAAAGCGGACATTTTTTGCACGCTTTTCCTTTTTTATATTTCTTACAGCACTTCTTTTTTTTGCTCATAATTTTTTAATAAAGATTTAAAAAAGTTCCAAACTCGTCCCGAACACGAATGAACGTCCGCGAGCCGGCGTGAAAACGAATTGTTCCGTGTAAAATCGGTCTAACAAATTCGTTAAGCCGACGTTGAAACTTAAACGATAATTTTCGCGTCGGAAGTTGTAGCCGCCGCGTATATCGCTCACTGCAAATCCGGGTTCTGTGCCACCGTTTGATGTTAAAAACGCTGCGCTCAAACGAGCTTGTTTTCTGACAATTCGCGTTGTCCATTCACCGTAAAATCTCGCTTTTGTGTCGTTATATCGAAGATTAAGAACGGTTTTTAGCGGCGGCGTAAGGTTGAAAGGTTCGACAGTTTCGAGATTGTCGCCGCGCAAATACGAAACGCTTCCCGATGGCGTAATAAATCCGTATTTGAATTTAAAAGGTGATTCGATTTCGGCTTCAAAACCTTGCAGACGGACGCGCCCGAAGTTAATTGTTTGCTGAACCCGCGTGAAACTTCCGCCGAGCGGCTGACATTGGTTTGCATCCAAAACGGTTGTTCCTGTCAAAACCAAAACCGGGCAATTTCTCCCGTCAAACGCAAAATCGCTTGCCAGAAAATCGCGGTAATAATTGTTAAAATAGGTAAATGAACCGGCGAATTTTGAAGTTTGAAATTTAATGCCCAAATCAAGATTGATGCCGCTTTCGGGTTTCAAATTCGGATTGCCGACAAGAAAACCGCCGACCGAACCTGCACCCGTGAAAAATCTTTCAAAAAGATTTGCCACGCGAAATGAACGTCCGATTCTGCCCGTCAAACTTACAAAATTATTTAATTTGAAAACCGCGCCAAGATCGCCCGTTATCGCTGTTTCGTTGACTTTCAAACCTGTATCCAAACCCAAAACTCCCAAATCTTGTAATTGAAATTGGCGAATGCCGGAAGGAAATGTAAAACCTTCGGTTTGAGTTGATGAGGAGAAAAATCTTTCAACGCGAATTCCGCCGACGAGTTTCAGACGATTCGTAATTTGAAATTCGTCTTGCAAAAATCCGGCAAAACTTCCGAAATCCGCATCGGGAACGCTTTTCGTGCGGTTTGTTGCGCCGCTGATTCGATTGGTCGTAAGGCGCGTGTCTTGGTTTTCATCGCGGAAAAAACTGATTCCGCCGGTTAAAAAATTGCGGCTTCCGAGAATCCAATTTGTTTGTGTGTCAAATCCGTAACTTGTTGTGTCGGTTGTGGTTTCGCTCAAAGAATTAACGAACGGCAAAACAACTGTCTGATTGTTAAAAGCCCGATCTTGATTTTGCCAATAAGCCGTGAGCGAAATTTTTGCCAAATATTTATTGATGTTTCGCGTTTCTAAACGACCGTTAAATTTGTCGCGGTTTGAATAAGGAAACCACGCATTAAAGCCGAATTGTTGCGTTAAAAGCGGCGAACCGACGCTCAAAGCGCGGCGGCGTTCATAGTTCAAACGCAAATCGTTGTTGTCATTAAAGAAAAATCTCGTTGTGATTTGCGTGTTGCCGCCGTGCGATTGTGAATTTCCGACTTCGCGCTCCGAGGGAAAACCGCCCGACTGCGGAAAAATCAGATTATCTGCGCTTCCCGTAAAATAATTGTTGTAGCGTTCGAGCGTCTGCGCGGCGCGAAACGCGAAAAATTTATTTGAACCCCTAACCGCCAAACTGCCGCGTCTGCCCGTTTCATTTGAACTGAAATATCCGTTAAACGAGCCGCCGAAACGAAATTTTTCGTCTTTGCCGCGCTGTGCGTCTTTCGTGATTATATTGACCGTTCCGGCAAGCGCGTCCGTGCCAAAAAGCACTGAACCTGCGCCGCGCACGACTTCGATTGTTTCGATTTGCTCCGTTTCGACCAACCCGCTTTCGATGCCCGATTGCGTTGTCGAAGTTCTGGCATTATTCAACCGTTCGCCGTCAATGAGAATTAGTATTCGATTGCTTTCCAGACCGCGAATGCGTGGGCGAACCTGAAACGCGCCTTCGCCCGTGGTTGAAGTTCCGGGCAAATTTCGGAAAACATCGCCGACCGTGTTGACGTTTTGTTCTTCGAGTTCGCGCCGCGAAAAAACCGTTACGGGAACTGCCGTGTCAATCGTCGCAACTTGCGTTCGCGTTGCCGTAACAGTTACGTTTTCGTTGATATTTCCGACAGATAAAGCGATTTCAAGTTTTTCGGTGTTCGTTCCGTCAAGCGAAATTTCGCGCGAGACAGAAGAAAATCCGGCGGATTCGACCGTGATTCGATATTTGCCGTTTGGCAGATTTTCAAACGAAAAATTGCCGCTTGCATTAGTTTGCGACGAATATTGTTCGCCATTCGCCAGATTTCGCGCCGTAACCGTTGCATTTGCAACATTCGCGCTGTTCGTATCAGCGACGCGACCGCTCAAATTGTTTTGATTATTTTGGGCAAATGCGCCCAAAGAGAAAATAAATATTAAAAAAAATGTAAAAAGGCTCTTGCCGATCATAAAATATGCTCCTTCGAGTTGCAGATTTTCGCCGACAAACTTAAACTTTGGAAAGTTCGACAGCGATTCCGCCTGTTGAATTTATCTGAGGTTTGAGCGCGTTTGATTTCCTAGGTCGCAATCGCTCAAGCCTCTTTTTTGTTTTAATTTTAAATGTAAGTAGATGAACAAATTGATTTTATGAATATGAACCACAAAAACACACAAAAATACACGAAACAAATTAATCTTTTTTGTGTATTTTTGTGTGTTTTTGTGGTTTCATCTTAAAATAATTCTGTCTTTTTAATTACTTAAAATATTTTGGATATTTCGCTTTTAATTCAGGCGTAAAACGATAACCCGAATCGGCAAAATCTTCGCCGAAATATGTGTTTTCAGCACCGCCACGCCCGATATGGCAAATTGTGCATTTGTTTTTATATTCTCGTTTTGCGCTTTTATCAGTGTTGTAGCGCGTCATATATTTCGGACGCGCTTCCGATTTGAAAACTGCGAATGTCAAAAATATCGCAACAAAAAGAAAAATTATCGAAACCTTCAATTTTGCATCAAACATCCGCATTTTTTCCTTTTTCGACTGGAGCTTTAAAGCATTCGGTAAAACTGTCGAATGTTTCCTTCGCCGCATTGATAATCGTTTCGCCGTCCGCGTTTTTTTCGGCAAATTCAGTCGTAATCGCGCAAAACTCCTTCCACATCGGTCCGACCATTGCGCCGTAACTTTTAAAAAATGCCCCGCCGTTTTCGGGCGTGATGTAGAGATGCTGTTTCAAATGCCGCATAATCACTTGCCCGCCGAGCGTTGCGCCTTCCATCACATAAAGACTTCCGAAGGCTTTCGCATTTGAATCAAGCGCGGGCAAATCGTTCCAACGCAAAGATTTAACGTCCTCAAAAATCTCTAAATTCTTCAAATCTGTTTCGAGCAGAGGCGTTTTGCGCCTTGCAACAAAATCAAATCCGGCAGACTTCAAATCGTTTGCCGCCACTTGCGGCTCGATTGCCGAGTAAAAACGATAGAATTTCGTCAATAAAGTTTTGTAATTTTCGAGCGAAAACATTTGATTCATTACATCAACCGTGTTTTCGAGATTTTCGTGCTGTTCACGTGTCGCTTCTTTCAATTTGGCTAAAATCATAATTTGGCTTCCTTTTTTCTGTAAATTCCGGGCAATAAAACATTGTCCCTAAACATCTAATTTTAGAACTCGTCCGATGTCAAATCAAAAGTTGAGTTTCGCTGGCTTTTGCCTTAATTTCGCTCGAAAAACTTACCGATTACTGCTTTTCACTTTTTTTGTGATTTATTGAACTTCTTAATTTTCGTTTTACTAAGATGAAATTGAAAATCGTTTTCAATAAGTAAATTATCTCAAAAAACTTTCTGCGTCAAATCGTCAAAGTCAAATAAGCTGAGTTCAAGAAAAGATTTGTT
>CALMEH010000753.1 GCA_937863115.1 uncultured Acidobacteriota bacterium | reverse complement strand
GACCCGATCATTGTCAGTTAAATCAAAAAACGACTGTTTCAATGATTCTTTTGCTATAAGCGAAAGAGTCTTTAGCGTTTTCTCTAAATTTATTTTTTTTCAAAAATCAGCCTGTTACATACAAATCTGAAAAAAAAGTGATTTTTTTTTCATCCTTCAGGTAACCTTTACCGATTTTCAGGGTTTTTATATTTAGAGCAAGAATTTTTTTGGTTGGAAGTTTTCGTCCGTGGCTAGAAACTAGAGAAAACAGAACCAAGCTAAATTTCAAACTTGAAATTATATTGCAACAGTAAAAAATAAAAAGTCAAATGCAGAATAATAACTTTTGCGAAACCGAGAACATCAAGTATCTCGCTGGTTTCGACTTCCTCGACGTGTGCCTTTTGGGGGAAACCGGAACTGGAAAAACACATACGGCGCGGCTTATTCACGAAATGAGTCCGCGCTCAAACGAGCCGTTTGTGGCGGTAAATTGTGCGGAACTTTCGCCGTCAATTATCGAATCCGAGTTATTCGGCTACGAAAAAGGCGCATTCACCGGCGCAATTACAAATAAAGCGGGAAAATTTGAAGCGGCGGCGGGCGGAACGCTCTTTTTGGACGAAATCGGCGAACTTCCCGCGAATTTACAGGCAAAATTATTAAAGGTAACGGAAGAAAAATGTATTACCCGCGTCGGCGGCAACCGTCCGCGCCCCATTGATGTGCGAATTATTTACGCAACGCACCGTGATTTGGACGTTTTACGCGAAGATTTGAGTTACCGGATCGCCGCTCACGCCATTTATCTGAAACCACTCAGAGAACGCCGCGACGAAATCGTTTCTTTGGCTCGCGTCTTTCTGCTGGAATTCAGCCGCCGGAGCAGATGCACTATTCAAGCGAGCGACGAAACGCTCAAACTTCTTGAAAATGCCGAATGGCAAGGCAATGTCCGCGAGTTGCGGTCATTCGTCGAAAAGGTTTGTCTAAGCGCGTTATTTATTTCCAAGAGCGAGAAAACTTCGGAAAATGTAATTGAATTGACATCTTCGCTTGTTCTTGCCAGACTTTCGAGTATTTCGGCTCAGCCGTTAAACATCCCTAAAGATTCGTCTTCGGAAAAATTTACCAATTTCACGTCCGGCGAAAATATGGAAGAATATCTCAAACGAATTGAAACATACCTTTTAAAGAATGCGATGGACAGCCATAACAACAACAAATCGCGTGCCGCCAAAGAACTTGGCATCAGTCGCGGTGGACTGATTAAAAAGCTGAAGCGAATCGGACATTAATTTCCGATAAAAATTATCTTCAAGTCTATTTTCTTGACGAGAAATCAATGTTTCTTAATCGTCTGTTTACTTCCCGCTCGGCTTTTTCAAAATTAGGCAGGTTTTGAATTTGTTCGCTTAGAGAACTTTGCCATCGTCCTTTGTAACTTGGCATCCTTTCGGCTAATTTCTTCGGAAAATCAGCCGGATTTAAGTTTTTAGAGGCACATTTTGCCACAAATTCTCCCATAAAATATTCGATTTCCATTTGGTGATCTTCCAGCAAATACCAAATGTCGTAAAAATCTCTGGCTTGCATCCGCTGCATTACCGCACGCATTTTCTCAACCAGAACTTCTTCGAGGCGATAACACAAGAGTTGATGTTCCTCAATGTCCGAATAAGCAATATAGGCAGATTTCATAACCGGCTTGAATTCCAGTTTTTCGCTTTTTGAAATATCAACCTTGACTCGTTTGTTGCTTCCCTGCCCACCGAGCGGTCCGGTATAACTGATGTAAAAATTTATTCCGCCGTCTTCGTGTTCATTGTTGTCAAGTATTTCAAGCGGAATATTCGCTTCTTCTTTGATAAATTCAAAAACTTCACCGAACCATGCGAATATTTGCTCATTGCTGATTGAATTATCAAGTAAAGTGAAATCAAGGTCTTCCGAAAAACGGTAATCCTCAAAATAGAATTTTTTGAGAACCGTGCCGCCTTTGAAGACGAGAATTTTTGCCAGATGTTCGTGTTCGGCGATGCCTTTTAAAATCCACGAAAGGATATAGTCTTTCTCGATCTGTTGATCGCGGACTCCTGCTTCTCTAGCCTTTTGCTGTATTTCTTTAGGTCTGATCATGTGTAAATGGCTGATTTAATCGTTTCCGTTTCTAAATTTTGCTGAATTCTCCAGCGGTTAACTCTCTTTCCGGTTTTGGGAAGTTCCGTATCCAGGATGACATATGACGAACTTTTAATTTTTTGCAAATCGCCAGTGATCTGTTGCCCGATGTCGAGCGTCTCCAAGAGCAAACCCAATCGTTTGATAACTGCTTGAGAGTCGAATTTTATCGCGTAATCAATCAATTTATCCCATTTGATTTTATCCTTTGAAGCGTAAATCGCTTTGGCAATTTCAACTATTCCGCCTGAATAATCGGGCTTGAACAGGCAGTCAATAAAAGTCTTTTCCAAATCCGAACAGGATACTTTGTTGAAACTGTCTATCCATATTTTTTTTGCCCCGAAAAAATGTTTTTCGTTGTGATAGATAAACTGAAACGGCACTTTTTTGATTTCTATTTCAGACGGTCTGGTGCGTTTTGAAACTACAATTTGTTCCTTTAAAGAGGGTTGCGTGATCAAATTGTGAATTTGCAGGGCAGAGTAGTAACCGATGTAATAGTTCACATCACTCACCAAACAAGCGGCGAGAACGTGCCAATCAGGGATAAAAGAGTCGGAATCCTGCTCGTAAGGAATAATGTAATAAACGCCCGTCTTTAATCTCATTAAAAGTCCGCGTCTGGTCATATCGCTGAGTAATTCCAGAATCGTGCCTTTCTTTGAATCGGAAAGAGCGGCAAAAGCCTCTTTATAATCGAAACACGCTTTATTTTGCTCATTAAAATAAGCCAAAAGTTCACTTGAACGAATTGATATGTTTTTATGTTTCACGGTAAAGAAATCAGCCTCAAGCTGATTATGATGATACAAAACATAATTCTTTTTGTATAGAGTGGGAAAGCATTTTATTTTTGATATTTCTTGCCTTGGTGCAAAAATTCGCCACCGGTGCAAAAATTCGCCACCCAATAAAAAGACCGGAAAATTTTTCTGTTTCGCTCGTACTCAAACGCGGCGATATTTCGCCGGAAGGAAAAATTACCCCTCAATAATTTCAAGAAATTGTTTGGCTTGACCGCTTCACGCGCCCAAAGCGGCGCGAAAGACGGTTTTTGGCGTGTGATTTCCAACACGAATTTCATAAATAAAGGCAGGTTTTATGTTAAAGCCAAAAAATAAGCTAATTACAGAAAAATCGGCGGCAGGCAAAGGAGCAAGAAGTGAGAATTTCGATTAAAAATTATGAAATTTATGAACAACTACCGAAAAAATAATCCGATTACACGGGAAGATTTTCATTCGTTTTTGCTTTGGAAAGTTTTCTGGAAACTGTTATGGAGAAAGACTTTTATTGGTTTCTGTTTAAAGGCTCTTTTCGTAATCATCTGCTTTATTTTTCTATCGTCTTTTATTCCGCGTTTTGTTGGCATCGGCGAAAAAGAAACAAAAACAAAAGCGGCGAATAAATCCACAGCCAACAAGCGGCAGACAACACAAAAAGTGCAGACGAAAGCCAACAAAAAGTAATTTCATCTGCAAAATCAATTTACAAAAGGAGATTAAAAATTTATGTCAGCAAATGTATCAATTTTAGGAAATTTAGGTCGCACACCGGAGACGCGCATTTCGCCGGATGGAACTTTTATCGCCAGTTTTTCGATTGCCTCGAATTCAGTTCGCAACACACCAAACGGCACGGTCAAGAAAACCGATTGGTTTCGCGTTACCGCGCTTGGTAATCTTGCGCGAACATTGGCGAAATACGCGAAAAAAGGCAACAAATTGTTCATTCAAGGTAAATTGACTTTCAACCCGTGGCTCGACCAAGCAGGCACGCCGCAGGTCAGCGCGGATTTACTGCTTCAGGATTTTCAGTTTGTCGGCGGAAAGGAATGCGATGGCAATGAAACGAACGGCGCGAGTAACGATGCCGCTGAATATTCGGTTGAAACCGAGATCGCCGACGATGTTCAGGAAGTTGTGGGTCAAACTCTGGATTATTAAGAAATTTCCTTCCAAATTCGCCTGTCCAAACGCCGCTGCTCGCTTAATCTCACGCGGGTAGCGGTTTCCATTTAACGCTCTCAAAATAAGCAGAAAAGGGATTTTCGGGTCTGCCAAAAAGTGCTTTAACTAAATTTGGGTGAATGGCAAGTGTCGCCCTTAAACAAAGGCACTTGCTCCAACCGAATGGTTGGTTTTAGAGGTAAAAATGGCAGATCAATATAACTTAAATATCAATCAACTTAAAATGCACGCTCCCCAAAGCCCGACGCTGGCTTTTCGCCCCGAAGATTCGGGTTCACCGCAGCAGGACTGGTGCAAACACCTGCAAAAATTCCCGCGTTTTCGCCGCGAATTAGAAGAATTTTCCGTCCTGGGCGATGTTGTCGTGCGAATTGCCGACGGCGTAGAACCAAAACCATTCGACCGCGTGAAAATTCTTTCGCTCGAATACGCCGTTAAAACGCTACAGGACGAAACGGACGGGCGTGAGTTTGTCCGCTGTATTAAAGCTATTGTCAGCCCTGATGCAAGTCAATATGAACTCGAACAAATTGCCGCTTTTTACTACGGCGAGATTCGTCGTCGCGGCATTTCGGAAGTGTTGGCGGAAATGGGACTTCTCGGAATGCAAATGGAAGCGGTTACGGCAACCATTGAAGACCGCGAAATTGACTTTAGCGAAACCGAAATTCCCGAACAAAAATTAACCGTTGCGGATCAACGCCGCGTCGAAAAAGCACGGAAAAATCTTTCGCCGCTCCCTGCGAAAACTCCGAATTTCGATGACGAAATGATTTCTATTCTGCACCGCATCGGCAACTCGAAAATCACCAAGGTTCGCAATGATGAATTCGCCGAATACTTCTTGAGCGATGGCAATAAATCTGTCGAAGAACTCGATGAAGATTACAGAACTTACGAAAAATTAGAGCAATACGACGAAAACGGCGTTTTGGGTTTTTCGATGAGTGACGGACAGCATTCCGTTGTGGTTTATGAACTCAGCAATGAAGTTGACGCTTCGTATCTGCCGGAACACGCCCGCCCGCTCGCCAAAGAGATGAATTTGCTTTTTGTCGGTCATCGAATCGGCGGCGCGGCGGCGCAGAAAGCGCGTCATTTTGTGGTCGCCCAAAGCATTTTGCAGCAGGAATTAAAAGAGATGAAAAAAGGCGTTCCGGCACTCTTTTCAACACCGATGCCGGAAGCCCAAAAATTCTCAAAACTTCCCTTTTCAAATGAAGAATTCAGCGATTGGCTGGCGGCGAAACTCGATGAACTTTATCCGCACCGAGTCCTGAGAAGTGTTCGCCGTTTTATGACTGGTAAATCAGGTCGTTTGTTTGAATATCAAGGCACGCAGGAAGTAAATCCCGATTTTGAGGAAATGCAATATGTCGCCGGCGTATGCCAAATTTTATGGAATCAGATGCAAGCCGATTTTCACCTTCGCAGCCTGCGTCGTGAAAACTATCAAAATGTGCATTTGAGTATTCGTAAATGCGTTGATACAGCAGAAGTTGCGCGGCTTAAAAAACAAGCCTACGACGATTTCAAAGAACACAAAAAACTTTCCCTCAAAGAATTCACCGCGCTCAACACGGCGGCAAAATCACAGGAAGTAAGGCTTGCCGGAAAGACTTCAGCAATGACACGAAAAACTCTTTCGGAAATCAATGCAGCTTCAGCAAATCGTCTGCGTTATTTCAAATATTTTCTTTACAATGACCAAGGAATTCAAACCTTGCCGCGACAGGAAAAACAACAGTTATGGGAAGCCGTTCGCGCCCGCGAAACTGCACTTAAAGTGACTGTGAGTAAAGAGATTTCACAAACCAAGCAAACAGTTCAACCGCCGTTTCTGCAACGTCAACCGAACACAAACAAACAAGTCGTGCGAGTTACTCCGCGCTCAGTTTAAGGCAGAAAAAATCCAAAAAATATGCGGTTGGCAAGTGAGTGGAAGGCGGAAGAGAAAATTCGCCTTTCGCTTGTTAAACCGAAAAAGAAAAAAGCGGTTAGCAGAGTTTGCGCCAATCAGGATTTGGCAAGCAGAAAAATCGGCAGAAACACAGAATTTGTTGATTCTGCCAAACACAAAAAATAATAAAAATTAGGAGCTTAAAAAATTATGTCAACAACAATTTCAATTCTCGGAAACACCGGGCGCGATGTCGAATTGCGCTATACGCCGCAAGGCACACCCGTCGCCAACTTTTCAATCGCCTCGAACAGTGTTCGCAATACGGCACAAGGCAAACAGAAAAAGACCGATTGGTATAATGTTTCCGCTTTCGGCAAACAAGGCGAAACGCTTGCAAAATACGTTACCAAAGGCGACCAAATTCTCATTCGCGGCAAACTGACCTTCAACCCGTGGCTTGACCGCGAAGGCAACGCACGCGTTAGTGCGGATGTCGTTTTGCAGGACTTTGAATTTGCCGGTGGAAAAGCGGCAAAAGCAGTTCAAGATGCGGCTGAAGAAACGATTCCGGCGCAGGAAAACAATCAGATGACGGCTTCAGAAGAAAACGTGATTGAAGCGGAAATCGTGTTGGACTCTGAAGAAAGAGCCGAAATGCTGGCGGCAATACGCGATATGGACGCGGGTGACGAAGCCTTTGCCGGACAATACTAATCAAAACAAATAAAAAAGATTGGGAAACCTCGGAAGGTAAAACTTTGCGGGTTTCCCTTTTTTATTTGAATCAGAAAAGTTGAGGAGAAAAAGCAATGACTTCCGTTATTTCCGTCCTAAATCCGCAAGTTGAAAAACTCGTTTCGCCGATGCCGATCCCGGAAAAATCTACCGCTAAAGTTTTGATTTATGCCGACGGTTCGTGTCTGAAAAACGGCAGTGAATCTGCCCAAGCCGGAGCGGGAGTCGTCTTGATGACCGAAGATCACCGGCTCATTAAACTGAAGGCTTGTTATTTGGGTGCGTTG
>CALMEH010000752.1 GCA_937863115.1 uncultured Acidobacteriota bacterium | reverse complement strand
TCACGTCTTGCCATCCGTGAAGTTTATCATTCTATTTTTGAGATGGCTTCTAATATATTTACGTTCTTTTTTAGTCAGCGTCCCACAAATCCAAATATAATTGGGCGACCACTTATTCTTTTCTTCATCAAATTTTAACAATTTAATAAACCCGTATTCGATTGCATTTGAAAAAGAATTTGGCATAAATATCGGAGAGTCGCCGTCATTAAAAACAGTTGGTTCTATATCTTTAAATCTATCGTATTTCTCTTGCAAGTTTTTCCAAACAATCTTCGGCGTTTGCTCTTGCGCCGAAACTTGAAGCGCAAAAGTCAAAAGAAAAGTAAAAACGATTAAAAATTTTGCTGATTTCATAAACTACTCCTAAATTTTCTAATGATTATTCGGATTATCAACCGTCAAACCTTCGCTGATTGCCGCCGCGTTTAAATCGGTGTCGGCGGAAAGCAGAGTGAGCGGTGATAAACCTGCGTTTGTGCGTTTGATTTGAGTCTGCAACGCGCTGGCGAGTTGGACGGCATCGTAGCCGCGCAGAGCATATTTCTTCGCCAAACTGACGGATTCATTAACCAAAATCATCGAAAATGGAACGATGCTGAACTCGAATAAACAATTAATTTCAAACGTCTGCAAAGCCGTTGCCGCGTCATTTGCCGAAAGATGATTGCCGCGTTCTTTGCGCGTGATTGCGGAAACAACTTCGACAATCGTAATCTGCGCGATGTAAATGCGACTACCGTTTGCCGGATCAATCTGCGAAGTCAGCCAAGTCGAACCTGTTTCAGCGACATAGCGTTTGACCAAACCGCTCGTATCACAAAAGAAAACAGACATTTAGCGTCGCTCCCTGATTATCATCTCGGAAATCGGCTCGCCTGTAACTGTTACAGGTTTATAATTTTCATAACTGGAAAAATCCTTTATCGGCGGTTTGTATTCGGTGATAAAACCTTCTTCCGCCATTTGTTTTTCAAATTCTTCTTCGCTCATTTTCGGCTTCGGCTCTTCCGTTTTCAAAAGTGTATCCAAAAAATCCTGAACTTCCCGCAAATCTTCCCGCGAAAGTTGTTTGACATCATTTTTTACTCGTTCAACTGTAACTTGCATAAATCTAAACACTCCTACTTCTGCCAATTTATTATAACCGCACTTTTCAAAAAATCTTTAAGCAAAAATTTCCGCCTCCGCTTTTGATAATTCTTCGATTTTGATTTCCGACACTTTCACATCGGCTTCAAATAAAATAATTGCTTTCGATTCAATCCGATTTCCGTTTTCGTCTTGAACGTCCGCAACGATTTTATCAGCCCAATTCATCGCTTCTTTTTCCGACGCGCATTCGATAATCAGCGTTGCATTTATTGGTTTTGTAATCTCGAATAAAGGCATAACTAAATCATTTTACCAAGAAAAACCGCGCCGCCGAAGGTTAGGAATAAAATTACGCTGACGAAGGCGTTTGTCGTGAAAAATGCGGCGTTCATTTTTGATAAATCGTTCGGTTTAACGAGCGTGTGTTGATAGATCATCAACGCGCCGACGGCGAAAACTCCGACGAGCGCGAGCCAATTTAAGTTGGTTACGAAATAGAGCAAAACTAGAACGATGAACGCTTGGAAATGAAAAAGACGCGCAATTTTTAAAGAATTTTTGATACCGAAACGCGACGGAATCGAGCGTAATCCGGCGTTTTTGTCGAATTCGTAATCTTGGCAAGCGTAGAGAACATCGAAACCTGCCGTCCACATCATCACCAAAACGGAAAGCAAGATCGGGATTTCCGAATCAA
>CALMEH010000751.1 GCA_937863115.1 uncultured Acidobacteriota bacterium | reverse complement strand
TGTGCCGTCCGATTGAATGACTTTTTTCAAGTTATCGTTACCGTCATATTCGTAACTTGTCGGCTGATTTGGCGTATCAACCACGCCGAGATTTCCGTTCAAATCCGGCTCGTCAACTCTGACAATTCTGCCGAGCGCGTCCGCCACTTGCCGCCTCTGCTTTCCGGCTTGGTCGGTTACTGTTACAAATGTTTTATTTGTTCCGACAGGCGTTGCGCCGAAAGTTGTTGAAACCGTCGTGTTGTCTTGAAGGCTTACCGAAGTCGTTCTGCCGAGCGCGTCATATCCCGTAACTTCCGTAAATTTCGTATTCGTTGGAATCGCGCCCGTCGGCGTTGAGGCGTAAAACGGATTGTAACTCTTAATTGCTCTGCCCAATTTATCAAACTCCACCGCTGAAATGCTCCAACCATCAGGCGTTTGTGTCGCGCTTCGGATGCCTTGCCCGTCGTCAAGGAAGAATTTTCTGTTTATTGTTCCCGACAATAATTCTCGACTCTTTTTTGCGTAAGTTCATAAACCATAAAGGCAAACAGAACCGAATCTAAATCTATTGAAAATTTTTCAATTATTTTATCCTCAGTTAGAGATTGAGTCACAATTTTTATTAACTCAAGCATCCTTTCTTCTTCTAATAAATCTGAGGTGATTTTTGAAAGTAAAATAGAACATAGAATTTGTTGAATTCTAACATCGAAAACAAGAGATTTGGCTTTCTTTCTATATTCTACGACATCCGGTTTATTTAAATACAAATTAGCAGTTTTTTTTTCAAAATTACTGACAACTCTAAAAAATTTTGTAGAAATAAACTCACGAAATAAACTTCTTTTTTTTGTGTTGTTATCAGATTTCTTATATTGCGAATCATCAGAGTAACCGTCAGCCGTATCTATTATCTTTAGCAATAAATTAAACTCTTTAATAACTTCACTTTGAAAAACTTGTAAATTAAAATCGGATGGTTTAGACATTATTACTCCATAATCTAAAATAAAATAATCGGACATTGAAAAGATAAGCTATAAGACCAAATTATGTGTAATCAATGTCCGATTTTTGTGAACCAAAATTAATCATCCCAACTTCCGCCTGCACCGCCGCCATCGGCATCGCCGCCGCCGCCAAAGCCACTCCAAGGTATAGGACCCGGTCTCCAAGGTGGTCTCCAAGGACCTAAACCCGAATTTGTTCTTCTGCGACTTTTTTTTCTCGGAACATTTCGTCTTACAGTATTTACAGAATTTAGACGTTTCTGGGTAGTCCGCGAACTTTTCGGCTTCGGCTTTGGTTTAGGCTTCGGCTTAGTAGGTGGTTTGCTTGGATCCTTGGGCGGTTCAGGATCGTTAGGGTCTTTAGGCGGTTCAGGTAATCCCGGTGGAAAACGACCTAGACAAAGATAACCATACATTATAGCTCTTTCTACTATTGCTTTACATTGTATTCCCGGATTTCTTCCTCTCATACAATTCCAAGCCCACACTGTCCAAAACAAAGCTAATATGCACCAACCGGAGTTGACAATTATCCATAATAATAAATCTACTGGATTTATTCCTGCACCTTCAATAAGTCCATCTCCTTGATTATTGGTTTTGATAACATTACAAACTTGAATTTCAAAAGTTTGTTGACTAGGAAGGTCAAAATTTATTGTTATCGTTGCTACTGTTCGACAACTTGAATAATCAATCATCAATAATCCGCTAGGATCAACGAAATTTGTCGGTTCATTTTCAACATAGGAGTATCTATTCCAACTTTGCGGATCCTCTATACTCGCGCTTTCATTATCTGGATCGGGTGAAGTCCAACGCCCCGCTTGGTTTTCATTTTTTCTATACCAAGTGTGATTTAAGCCCGTTGAATCGTCTCTTTCAGTCAATCCATAACCTTGCCGTGTATTGATTCCGCCTCCAAATCCTTGTGAGGCTGTTCTCAGCCCAACACCTGAATTGATTTCTTCTCCAAAGGTTGTGTAATCCGTTCTTGACTGCACAAATCCGGCATTGTTTATTATCGTTCTTACAGAACCTTGCCAGTCTTCTAAAACGTATTTCACGCCCCCCTCGTCACTTGGAGTCAATCCGCCGTATTCCGCCACGAGTTTGCCGAAAGCATCATAAATCGTAAATTGCCAAATATCATCAATTTTCGTGGCTACACGATTGCCCGAAGCATCGTAAATCGTTAAAGCATCGGGAACACTCGTTTTCGTGGCTTTAACCATTCGCCCGTTGGCATCGTAGCCGAAACTCATTGTGCGGAATTTGTTATCCG
>CALMEH010000750.1 GCA_937863115.1 uncultured Acidobacteriota bacterium | reverse complement strand
TTCCAGAGTTTTCGACACGCTCGACGAATTTTTGTCTTCGGGAACGTAGCCGAGCTTCATATAAAATTCGAGTCCGTCGTAATATTTCGTCCGCGCCGTCTGTGCCATCGCGTCTAATGCTTTGTTCGCGTCAATGCCTGTCGTATTACCTTTAACAATCGCGTCCGAAATCACCGAAACCGAATGATAGCCGATCATACACCAATTTTCGTTGGCGTAATGCGACCAAATCGGGAGCATTTTATGAACGCTCTGGTCGTAATGTGCCATCATCGAGTTTATCATTTCACGGTTTCTTTTCGGCTGAACGATGTTAAACCACGGATGAAGTGCACGGTATGTGTCCCAAAGCGAAAATGTCGTGTAATTCGTAAAATTTTTCGCCTGATGAACATTCTGGTCTAAGCCTTTATATTTGCCGTCCGCGTCCATATAAACCGTCGGCGACAAAAATGTGTGATAAAGCGCGGTGTAAAAATTGACTAAATCACCTTTATTATCAGCAGTTACAGCGATTTTGCCGAGTTCTTTATTCCATTCGTCTTGTCCGGCTTTTTTAACTTTTTCAAAATCCCAATCGGGCGTTTCGGTTTTTAAATTATTCATTGCGCCTTCCGTCGAGACGGGCGAAAGCGCAAATTTCACTTGGATTTTTTCGTCTTTTTTCGTGGCGAAATCGAAATATGCGCGGATTTGTTTTCCGGCGGCTTCGGGGAAATTTTTCGTCTGGTCAAACTTGCGCCAAAATCCGCGATAATTTTGCGTTTCGTAATTTTTGAAACCGTAACTTTTGAACGGTTTGGAAAATTCCATCGCAAAATAAACCGTCCGCGTTCGCGCCCAACCGTTTGTTTGGCGATAGCCGACAATCCTTCTGTCGCCTTCGACGCGCACAAATGTCCAAGTATTTTTATCTTCGTAATTGTAAATTCCGTGCATTAAATCCAAGATAATATGAGAGTTATCGGATTCGGGAAAAGTATATTGATGAAATCCGACGCGCGTTGTCGTTGTCATTTCGGCTAAAATGTTATTGTCTTCGAGCAAAACTTTGTAATAATTCGGTTCGGCAATTTCGTTTTGATGAGAAAATTTCGACCTAAACCCTGTTTTCGGATTATTTTTATCGCCCGGTTCGAGTTGAAGTTCGCCAACCGTCGGCATAATCAAAAAATCGCCCAAATCGGAATGTCCCGTTCCCGAAAAATGCGTGTGCGAAAATCCGACGATTGTTGCGTCGTCGTAATTGTATCCGGCGCAATATTTATAAGCGTCTTTGTTATATTTTCCGCCGATATTATGCGGTTGTTGATCCGTATCGGGCGAAAGTTGAACTGCGCCAAAAGGCACAGTCGCGCCGGGAAATGTATGTCCCATTTTTTGCGTTCCGATGAGCGGATTAACGTATTGAATATAATTTTCCGTCTTTTGCGCCATTAAATTAAGTTGCAAAACAAGCAAAATAAAGCCGATAGATAGTTTTTTCATTTTTGATTTCCGAAGTGTTTCCGATAGACTTTTAATTTTTAGATGATATACCGAAGCCGTCAATAATTGAAAACGCAAACAAAAAAACCTATTTACTCAATCGTCGGACCGACGGCTTCGGGCAAAACCGAAATCGGCGTTGCGCTTGCGCTTTATCTGAAACGTGCGGAAATTATCAACTGCGATTCGGTGCAGATTTATCAAGGAATCGAAATCGCTACGGCAAAACCGAGTGTCGAAGAAATGTGCGGCGTTCCTCATCATTTGATTGATTATGTTTCGCCGAATGTTAAATATACGGCGGCGGATTGGGCGCGTGATGCGGGCAAGAAAATTTACGAAATCGAAGGGCGCGGAAATGTTCCGATTCTTGTCGGCGGCACGGGTTTTTATTTGCGGTCATTGAAAAATCCGTTTTTTGAATCGCCGAAAACCGACGAAAAATTGCGCCAAAAGATTTTGCAAATCAAAGAAAAGAAAGGTGCGGAACATTTGCATAAACTTTTGCAAAAAGTTGATAAAGCGTCTGCGGAAAAACTTTTTCCGCGTGATTATGTTCGCACGGCGCGTGCGCTCGAAGTTTATTTTCAAACCGGAAAACGTCTTTCGGAATTGCAACCTTTGCGCGAAAAACCGCCGGAATTTGCCGAGAGAATTAAAATCTTCGCGCTTAATCCGCCGCGAGATTTGCTTTATGAGCGCATAAATATTCGCGCCGAAAAGCATTTTGAACGCGGCTTAATTGAAGAAGTGAAACAACTTCGCGCACAGGGCGTAAAAGATGATACGAACGCGCTCGGCGCACACGGCTATCGTCGGGTTTGCGAATTCTTGCGCGGCGAACGCGATTTGGAAAGCGCAATCGAACAAACCAAACAAGACGTGAGAAATTACGCCAAACGTCAAATAACTTGGTTCAAACGCGAAGAAAGCGTAATTTGGCTTAAGGGGTTCGGCAATGACGAGAAAACTTTTAACAGTCTTCTGTCAGTTCTTTAATAATTGAGATACTTTACGCCTTTTGCGGGAAATAATTTTTCTTCTGCAAAAACGAAATGTAAATAAAATAATTGATAAATGTTTCTTGTTTGTCAGTGTAAATCTGCTATAATTAGAAGAATTCCCAAATTAAGAAAAGAGAAAAATAATGGAAAAACAAACTGCCCAAAATATCCAAGACGCTTTTTTGAATACGGCGCGGCGCGAACGACATAACATCATCATAAACCTTTTACACGGCGCGACTTTGGCGGGCAGAATCAGAAGTTTTGACAAATTTTCCATCCTTATGGATGTTAGCGGACAGGAATTTTTAGTCTTCAAACACGCCATTTCAACCATCGCTCAAGAACGGCACGAACGCCATCGTTCAGACTCGGAATAGAAACATTTTGCGCGGGAAATTTATCACGTTTGAAGGAATTGACGGGAGCGGCAAATCTACGCAGTTGCGGATGCTGGCAGGCGAATTGCGTCTGCGCGGGTCTGATGTTTTGACAACGCTCGAACCGGGCGGAACGCCGCTCGGACGCAGATTGCGCGAGGCTTTTCTCGAAACCGAAGAAAATGTTTCACCGCTTGCCGAACTTCTACTTTTTGCCGCCGACCGCGCCCAACACGTCAACTTTTTGATTCAGCCCGCACTTGCAGAAGGAAAAATTGTTATCTCTGACCGCTACGCCGACGCAACTTTCGCATATCAAGGCGCAGGACGCGGATTTGATGAAAATACCGTAAATCAAGTTATTCAATTAGCAACTGGCGGATTAAAGCCGGATTTGACTTTGTTTTTTGACATAACGGTTGAAAATGCGCTTTTGCGAACAAATTCACGCTCAACAGACGAAGCCGTAAAAAATCGGATGGACAAGGAAACTGCCGAATTTTACGAGCGCGTCCGTTCAGCTTATCTGCAAATTGCCAAAACCGAGCCGAATCGTTTTCGCGTTTTGGACGCAAACGGTTCGATTGAAGATATAAAAAAACAGGTTTTGGAAATTGTTACGAAATTTTTAGGAAAAATTTAGCCACGAATTACACGAATAAAATCAAAAAAATATTCGTGTAATTCGTGTAATTCGTAGCTAAAAATCTCTTTTATGTTCGACAAACTCATTGGAAACAACGAAATCAAAACGATTTTGCGCAGAATGCTGAAAAATTCTCGCGTGCCGCATTCGCTCTTGTTCGTGGGCGAAGAAGGCGTAGGCAAAAAACATTTCGCGCTCGAACTTGCCAAATCTTTCGTTTGTCAAAATTCGCAAGACTTTGAAGCGTGCGGAAAATGTGGAGATTGCCACCGCGCCGATAAATTTACTTTTCCGAAACCCGATGATAAAAGAGAAGAATTTGAAAGAGTTTTTTTCAGCCGACACAGCGACATCGGACAAGTTATTCCTTGCCGAAATAATGTTTTGGTTGGCGCAATCCGCGATCTCGAAAGAGAAGCCAATTTCCGCCCATATGAATCAAAAGCACGGTTCTTTATCATTGATGATGCGGACAAAATGAATAATCAAGCAACAAACGCCCTTCTCAAAACTTTGGAAGAACCAGCCGAAACATCTTATATTTTTTTAATAACTTCGCGCCCCGATGCACTTCTGCCGACGATTATTTCGCGCTGTCAAACTCTGCGATTTGCGCCGATTCCGGCGATTGAAATCGAACGCCATCTGCTTGAAACAAAACAATTTGCAATTGACGATGCCGAACTTTTATCGCTTCTTTCAAATGGAAATATCGGACGCGCAATGACGCTTGATTTAGCAAAATTCCGCGAACAGCGCGATTTAATGCTCAAAGTTTTGCAGAGTTTGTTGATTGAGAATAACCGCGCATTTCTGCTCAAAACCGCCGAAGAAATGAACGACCCGAAAAATAAAGACGCTTACGGAAATTTTCTCGACATTTTACAAACACTGATTCACGACATCTGGAAAATCAAGCTCGGCGCAGACGAATTCTCGGTCGTCAACCGCGATTATAAAACGCAAATAAAAATTCTCGCCGAAAAATCAAACGCAAAACGATTGGCAAATTGGCTCAAAGAAATCGAAACCTTGCGCGAAAATTTCGCTGTAAATTTAAATAAAAAAATCGCCACCGACGCACTTTTTATGCAGATGGCGAATTAGAAAATTTCGCGCCGAAAGCAACTTTTCGGCTTGTTTTTGTTTCTCAGGAGTTGTAAAGAATAAAGATTATGAAAGTCAAAGCCGTTTTTATTTCGCTTTTTGTTTTGCTTTTTTTGTCGGCAAATTCGTTTTCACAAAAACCTTCGACCACGCCTCTGACCGCGCCGATTTTGCAAAACGGCGATGAAGATTTTAATTCGGCTGATTTTTATAAAGTCGGCGAAATCACCGGAAATATCGGCGGCGCAAAAGCGATTTTATTGCCGAAACCTGCATATTCCGAAGCGGCGCGGGACGCAGGCGCGGAAGGCAAGGTGAGGGTCGAAATCGAGATTGGCGAAGAGGGCGCGGTGAATTCGGCAAAAGCAGTTTCGGGAAATCCGTTATTGTATGAAGACGCGCAAAAAGCCGCTTTGAATGCGAAATTCAGCGCACCGAAAATCAACGGCGAAAAGACGAAAGTTTCGGGATTTTTGACTTACAATTTTTCGATTGAACCGCCGAATTGGTTTAAGATCGGGTATGATTTAGTGTTGACGGCAAAATCGCCTCTGCTTGGATATTTGCCGATTCCGGTGATAAAAAAAGCGTTCAAGCCGGAATGGGAAACCGAAAACGCTCTAATTGATAAATTGCAGGAAATAAAAACGGCAGAAAAAATTGCGTTTCCCAATAATAAACCGACGTTGATTACCGAAAAAACCGATGGTGGCAGTTTCAGTTCTATTCAATCGCGGATTCTTTTGCCTTCGCCGCAGAACAATCAGCAAAAAATCGAAATCTCTGAAAATCTTTTGCAAGCTTTGCATATTCGTTTGGCAAACGATCAAGCGAACCTCTGGAAATTCAATCTCGGCATCGCTTTTATCGAATCGCGCGTTATTCTTCGCAACCCGAACAACGGACGCGAGGCGTCGGAAATTTTGAAACCGTTTCTCAAAAATATTCCCGAAGGCGTTTCGGCAGAATATGCCGAAAATCTCGGAAATCTGATAAAATTGCTCGAAGTCAAAGCCGAAAATAATTTCAGATTAGAAGTCGCCAAAACAATCGGCAAACTGCAAAGAATTAAAAATTAATTACCGACTGGAGCGCAAGCATCCTTGCTTGCGTCTGAGTAATTGCGGCAATTTCCATTCTTGCAAAGCCTCGAACGGGCAAGCACGGATGCTTGCGCTCCAGTCATATTCGGGATTATTCTAAAATTGATGGAATCAGTTCAGCAAAACTCAAACGAACCGCGAATTTCTTCAGGCATCGAGCGCGTTTTCGCAGGTGCGGCAATCGTTGTCGGCGTGGCGGCGGTTTCTGTGGTGGCGTATTTTAATCCGGTAACGGCGGAATTTTTTCCTCAATGCCCGCTCAATCAAATGACCGGATTGCATTGTCCTGGTTGCGGTTTGACACGCGGTTTTCACGCGCTTTTTCACGGCGATATTCTTGGCGCGTTGCACTTTAATTTGCTGATTCCGGCTTATCTTTTTATTTTTGGATACCTTGGGCTGACGCTCGTTTCGATTGTTTTCAGAGGTCGCGGACTTTCGACAAAAGCGTTTAATCCGAAATTTATTTACGGATTTTTAATTTTTTCGCTCGTCTTCGGCGTAATCAGAAATTTTCCGTTTTATCCTTTTACAATTCTTGCGCCTTAAAGAAATTAACCGCGAAAAATGCGAAAAGCGCGAAAAAAAACAGAAAAGTTTTTCGCGCTTTTTCGCGTCTTTTGCGGTTAATTTCTTATGAAATTTGCACGAGAGGTTTGGTTTCCGAAAGTGATTTTGCGGTTGCGCCTTCTTTGCGTAAGATTTCGACTTCTTTGACAAATTCTTCGACAATATCTGCGCCGGCAACTCTTCGCATTGGAACGCCGTCTTTGAAAATCATCCCGACTTGCCGCCCGAATGTAATTCCCAACTGAGAATCGTGCGCTTCGCCCGGACCGTTGACGGCGCAACCCATAATCGAAAGATGAAGCGGTTCTTCGACGTGCGCCAAACGTCTTTCAACTTCCGTAACGATTTCGACAAAATTATCAACGTCCAAACGTCCGCAAGTCGGGCAAGCAACAACCGTTACGCCGCGTTTTCTGAGTTCGAGCGATTTCAAAACTTCCCAACCAACGCGAACTTCTTCGTGCGGTTCTGCCGCGAGTGAAACGCGAATCGTATCGCCGATGCCTTCGTGCAAAAGAATTCCGAGTCCCATTGCCGATTTAATCGTGCCGCCAAACGGTGTTCCGGCTTCGGTTACGCCCAAATGCAAAGGATAATTTACTTTCGTTGACATCAAACGATAGGCTTCGACCATCCGATTTACGTCCGACGCTTTGAGCGAAATCACGATGTCGGAAAAGCCCAAATCTTCCAAAATTTGAACGTGGCGCATTCCCGATTCAACCATTGCTTCGGGTGTGGCCGAGCCGTATTTTGACAAAAGATTTTTTCCGGGCGAACCGCCGTTCACGCCGATTCTGATTGGAATTCCACGCGCTTCGGTGGCGCGGACACCCTCACGAACTCTGTCAATCGAACCGATATTTCCGGGATTTAAGCGAAGTTTATCAATTCCCGCGTCAAGTGCTTTTAAGGCTAATTTGTAATGAAAATGAATGTCGGCAACAATCGGAACGTCCGTGCGTTTGCGAATTTTATGAAGTGCCGCCGCCGCGTCGTCGTCGGGAACGGCAATGCGGACGATTTCGCATCCGGCTTTTGTCATTTCCTCAATTTGTTTGATTGTGCCGTCAACGTCGGTTGTATCGGTTTTCGTCATTGACTGCACCGAAACAGGCGCACAGCCACCGATTTGAATGTTGCGGACTTTGACCGCTTTTGAAACTCTAAACATAAAAAAAATGTTCGGAGTCCAGCCTTCAGGCTGAAAAACCGTCGCGCTTCGCTTGCGGTTTCACGCTGAAGCGTGGACTCCAAACTTTTAGAAAAATCTCGAAATATCCAAGAACAAAGTAAAGACCATCAGCACCAGAATTATCGCCAAACCTGCGAGTTGAATCTTTTCTTTAATTGCCATCGAAAGCGTTTTGCCAAACCACGACATAACTTTTTCGATGCCTAAAACCATAATCTGTCCGCCGTCGAGGAGCGGAATCGGCAATAAATTAAACACGCCTAAATTCAAACTGATAACTGCCAAAATCGAAAGAAGTCCGACAAAGCCGGCTTCTTTGACGACTTGCGAAATGATTTGCACAATGCCGACCGGTCCGGCAAGTCCGGCATCTTTTACTGAGCGCTGTCCGGCAAATAATTGTCCGAAAACTTTTCCCGTCAAACGGATAATTTCAAGATTTGCATTAACCGCAAAACTCGCCGCTTTCCCGATTCCGACCTGTTCGCGTGTCGTAATTGCGCCTTTGCCAAAGCCGATTCCGATGCGATAAACGCCGTCATCATCGAGTTTTGCTTGCGTATTTATTTCTTGCTGTGCGCCATTGCGCTCAACCGTCATTTTCGCCGGAGCGTCTTTATTTTCGCGTATTTGCGAAGTCAATTCCGCCGTATTGCGAACCGTCTGCCCGTTAAAAGTCAAAACTCTGTCGCCTACTTGCAATCCCGAACTTGCTGCCGGCGCGTCCGCCTTTATCGTGCCGACCGTAACCGGCTCAACGCCCATATCCGGCTGAAGCTCGATGTCGCCGACAATGTTTCCTTTAATATCGGCTCTTGCAGGTTTTATCGTTAAAGGAATTTTTTGTCCGGCGCGTTCGACGGTCATCGCAATCGGTTGATCGGGCGAAACGAGCGTGTCGCGCTCGATGCGTTCCCACGTCGGATTTTCCACGCCGTCAAAAACGACGATTCTGTCGCCTTTCTGAATTCCGGCTTGTTCGGCAACGCCGCCTGCTTTAATCACGCCGACAACCGGTGCGGGCATCGAAGGCACGCCGTAAATCCACGCTCCGAAAAACGGAATTCCGAGCGCGAGAACAATATTCATAAACGGTCCGCCAAGCATCACAAAAAATTTCTGCCAACGCGGGCGAAGTTCGTAAAGTTCCGAATCAGGCACTTTTTCGCCTTCCGATTCGCCGCCTTCGAGCGATGCGGTTGCCTCGTCGCCGTAAAGTTTGACATACGCGCCGAGCGGAATCGCCGAAATTCGATAATCGGTATGACCGACCTTAAAACCCCAAATTCGCGGACCTAATCCGAAAAACGAATACGCTTCGACACGCATTCCGAAAAATTTGGCAACGATAAAATGTCCGAACTCGTGAATGTTGATCGCAATTCCAAGAACGAAGACGACAGCTAAAATTACTACTAAAAAATCAGGCATTATTTATAATTCCTCTTTGAATAACTTGAGTTTTAGAACCAAAATCCCGAAACCAAGTTGCAAATTAAAGTGTAAGACTCGTATCCAATCGAGTCAAATTATTTAGCGATACTTATCGAAGCAAGACTTTCTCGCAAAAATATATTAGCTTTTTCCCGCGCCCAAACATCGCTTTCTAAAATTGCTTCCAAGTTAGCCGCGTTTTGCAATTCGTGTTCATTCATCACATTTTCAATGATGCGCGAAATGTCTGAAAGACGAATTTTGTTATCAAGAAATGCTTGAACAGCAATTTCGTTTGCCGCGTTCAAAACCGCTGGCATCGTGCCGCCAATTTTCAGTGCGTCGTAAGCCAGACGCAAACACGGAAATTTATCAAAATCCGGCGGTTCAAAATCGAGCCGTGAAAGTTGCGTAAAATCTAACGGTTCAAGACAATTTTTTTGACGTTTCGGATAAGTCAAAGCATATTGAATGGCGTGTTTCATATCTGTAACGCCAAGTTGTGCGATAATTGAGCCGTCAACCATTTCAATCATTGAATGAACGATAGATTGTGGATGAACAATAACCGAAATTTCTTCCGCATCAAAACCAAAAAGCCAACGCGCTTCGATGACTTCTAAACCTTTGTTCATCAAGGTCGCCGAATCAATCGTGATTTTGTCGCCCATTTTCCAATTCGGGTGATTTAAGGCTTCTTCCCGCGTCGCGTTTTCGATTTCCGCTTTCGATTTAGTCCGAAAAGGTCCGCCCGATGCCGTTAAAATCAAGCGTTTTACTTCTTTTGAATTTTCGCCGCGCAGACATTGATGAAGTGCATTATGTTCCGAATCAACCGGAAGAATTTCTGCACCTGATTTTTCCGCCGCTTTCGTCATCAATTCGCCAGCCATAACGAGCGTTTCTTTATTCGCCAACGCAATTCGTTTTCCGGCTTCGATGGCGTGTAAAGTCGGCACAAATCCAACTGCGCCAACCGTTGCCGAAACAACTATTTCCGCTTTTTCGTGCGTTGCAACTGCAATCAAACCTTCTTGACCGACAAGAATTTTCGGCAAATTCGTAATTCGTAATTCGTAATTTGTAATTTTGCGAAGCAATTCTTCCGCGCAATTTTCATCTTTAACCGCAACTAATTCGGGCTGAAATTGTTTAATTTGTTCGGCTAAAACTTCCACATTGCTTCCAGCCGCGAGCGCGACAACGCGAAAATCGCCGAGATGCTCGACCGTTTTCAAAGTATTAACGCCGATTGATCCCGTCGAACCTAAAATGGAGATTGATTTCATATAAACAAGAATTTACAGATTACCACAAATGCGGCACTAACGGCGAGAAAGCCTTGTTTTATAGTGTCCTAAAATTGCTTTGCTGAGATGGTTTAACCACAAAATGACACGAAAATTCACGAAATAATTGACCTTTGTTTCGTGAATTTTCGTGTATTTTTGTGGTTAATTCTTTTCTTTAAGCACTTTTGAGGCAAAGCCCTGAAACTACTCTTTTGATTTTTCTTTGGTGAACTCTCGCGTTGCTTCGAGATAATGCGTTTTGCCTTTATTTTCAGCGAGATACGCATTAAATTCGCCCGACTGTCCACGCGGCACGCTCAAAGTTTTCCAATCGGAGCTACGAAAATGCTTCGCCAAAAACGTAATCTGCCCAACGTGATAAGCCGTGTGCGTGATTGAACGATTTATTGCCTTCACAACTGAAAAATCTTCGCCGCGAATCTTCACCGTTTTTCCGAAATCTGCAATTTCCAAAGATTCAAGCGTCCCGAAAAGCACATTCCAACCCGTTTCCCAGAGCGCGTCCAAACTTTCCCGTGTATCGCTCTCGGCAACAAATTCCGAATCCCGAAACCTGTCAGCCTTTTCGCCGTCCGCAGTCAAAAAATCAGTCCAACGCGACCGCAAATTTCCGCCGATATGCTTCACAATCACCGCAATCGAATTCGCCTCCGCATCAATCGCCGTGAAAAATTCGTCATCCGAAACCTGCTCAATCGCCCGCTCCGCCAATTTTTTATAATTGCGAAACGCTTCCAAAGTGTCTGTTTTATAATTTTCGATAATTTGTTCGGTCATTGCCTAATTTTTCGTAGTGTTATAGTCAAATAAACTTCATCATAATTTTGAGTGTTTTTTGTTTCATCATAATTTCTCTGGCGTAAAATAACGCCTTCTTTTTCCACAATAATACTGTTTTCGCTTTTTTGTTCTTCCTCTCGTTTTGACCGCATACTGACATCCGCATCAAAATCAATTGGCTGAAATGCTCTTAATTCGTTGATTTTATTTAACCCTTCTTCGATTTTGCTTTGATTATAAATTTCGCCGTCGGCTATCAAAAAAAATCTTCTCAATTCATCGGCTTTTTCTTTTTCGACACCGCCGAATTCAATTTTTCCTAAGTTGAATTGTCTTCCTTCATCAATCAGAAATTCCAAATCTACCGTCGCATCTTCGCCTTCTTTTTTCGGCACGTTAAATGTCGGTTGAAATTCGGCATCGTATGAAATATAGCCTTTATCGGCGTAAATTCTTTTCAGGTTCTCATAAATTAAAACTTGTAAAGTTTTGCCATTTGCGACTTCGCCCTTTTTTATCCCGATAAAATCTAAAATTTCTTCCTCTGTAAAAACACTTGCGCCTTGAACTTTTAATTTGCCGTAGCGAAACCGCGCACCTTCGGAAATGTTGATTGTTACAATGTAGCCGACTGAAACAAGTTGCAATTTTGGTTCGCCTATTTTAGCTTGAAAATAACCTTTGCTAAACAGTAATCTTAGCGAACATTGTCGTAAATAATAGAGAAATTTCCTTCCGTCGAAAATTTCCCAACTATTGCCCGAACATTTTCTAAAGTCTGCGACAAGTTCTTCATTTGAAACATTCTTAATTCCCTCAAAACGAATTTCCGACACACGCGCCAAATCGCCGCGTTTGATAAAAAACGTGAGTTTCATCTGACTTTTCGGAAGTTGTTCCCCAAATGCGACAACTTCGGCTCGGTCGTAACCTTTTGTTGGAAGCCATTCACGAATCGCTTTGACGGTTTTGGCGACTTTGTAGCCGTAGAATGTTTCGCCCGCGTTAATTGTCGTCTGATTGTCGCTTAAAATTCTCAACACTTCCGTTTCGGTCAGAGATATTTCGGCGATTTCATCAGTCTGCGCGGAAGCTGAATCCAACCCGATAAAAATCACTTCGGCAATTATCGTTTTCCCGTCTTCAAACGGAATTTCGCCGTAATTGTTTAGAATTTTGATTTGCTGTGCGTGAACTCCAAGACAAGCGAAAACGAAAAGAAAAACAAACAGAACTTTCCCGAATCTCATAATAAAATCCCTCCGAAGCGTTTTCCGCTCAATTATCTTACGAAAAACCTTTTGTTACAACTATTTTTTGAAATTTACCGCTTCTTTTTCTCTGATGCGCGAGATTCTTCAAGGGTTTCTTTTCGACAAAAATTTACTCATGAGTTGCGTGAGCGACAAAATGAATTTAGGAAGATTGTGTTTCAACGCACGGTTATTATAAGTCAGAAGTTGCGTCGCGGCAGCGACGACTGAATTATTCGATAAATTATATTCAATCGTCGCTGACGCGACGCGCTTTATATTTCATCTTTTCCGTGCAATAAATTACACGGCTAAATTCATTTTGTCGCTAACGCGACCAAATCAAAAATCAATCTTTTTCCGCAAGCATTCTTTTGTAATAATCCTTGATGTAATCCTTCATCCAAACCTGCCACCAGCCGATGCCGTGTTGTTTGGCTTCGCGGTTGGCTTGTTTGCCTGTCCAATTTTCAAATTTCATCCGATAAACGGCGGCGACTGTTCCCGTGCGATCTGCGCCGCGTTTGCAATGGAAGAAAACGGGTTGATGCGCGGGATTGGTGATGATTTCTAAAATTTTATGAATTTCTTCGTCTTTTGAGGCGAACCAGTTACTCAAGCGTAGATTTATAAATTGCAAACCGTTTTCCTCCGCCCATTTTTTTTCGCGCAAGACTTTCGATTGCGTGTCGCGGAAGCTAACGACGGTTTTTATCCCTAATTCGGCGAGCTTTTTGAAACCTTCGGCTTTGGGCTGTCCGCCGCGATAAAGATTTTCGTTAAGTTTGTGAAAATTCGGTAAATCTTCGTCTTCATTTTTCATCGAAATTTGTTTTTATTTGCCCTCGAAACACGCGAAACACGCAAAAATCTTTTAAGAAACTGCTTTAAAACTCAAAAATTAAAATAAATTCAAGTCGTTTTGTAATTTGTAATTTGAATTTTGACTTTGATCAGATTCAAATTACAAAAGTCAAATTACAAAATTCCGCCTATTTCGAGTTTTAAAACAGCTTTTAAGAAATCTTTCGCGTGTTTCGTATATTTAAGCAGGCAAAATTTTTACTGCGTTTTTTCAATCTTTTTAACGGTTAAAAAACAGCCTGCCATTTTACCGTCAGTCGGCGGCGTGTCAAAAACATTAACATCAGCAACGATTTTCACTTTGGTTGAATTTTCGATAAATTCGCCTTTATCATCCTTTATTTTCAGAGGTTTATCCTTTTCCGCGTCAATCGAACTCGCACCGCTGCCTTTGTCAATATAGGCACGAATCGGGATTTTAGTCGAACCGACCGCATCAATAAAATCAATCGGACAACGCATCGGCTCTTTGCCGCTTTTTGAACACATTGCACTTCCCGAATTGTCGAAAAAGCCAACAACTTCGATATATTTATCGTCATTTTCCTTGTTGCAAGTGTTCGCAAATTCAACCGGCGTTCCGGTGTAATTACAACCCGTAACCAGCAAACATAAACCCGTAATCATCAAAAATAAATAGTTTTTCATAAAATTTTCCTTCCTGTTTTTTAATTTCAGCTTTCGCTTGCAAACAGAACGCATATTTCAAACGTCTCTTGCATTTGAAATATTTTAGTAAAAAAATTATGGCAACGGAATCTGCTCTACCAAAAATTCGTTTCCGGCTTTGTCAAAATAGGTGCAGATCATTTTCTCAAAATCCAGTGTCCATTTTTCGACACCTGTTTCCGCCGCGTGAACACAAAAAGTCGGATAATCGGTTTGTCCTTGCTGATGAATTTTCAAATAATTACGGAATTTTTCACCATCGCTTTTTTCCGCAATTTCTTGCGCCGGATAATTTGCGTCTGTGCAGAGGCTGAAACCGTCATTTCCGAAATATTCGGCGTGTCCGTCATTGACATAAACATCATTGGATTTAATTCCGAGGTCAATAAATTCCTGCACGAGTTTCGGAAAATCCACGCCGCTCTTAACTTTTGAACTTGCTTCTTCGATTTGTTGGATAGTGAACATATTCACATTTTACGATTTTTTCAAAATTTACAAAACTCTCTCAACACAGCGATTAAATATGATTGTTTTTTGTAAAATTTTGTGTAACAATCTATTTGTTACTCGATTTTAGTAACATTCTTCAATCCTCTCGTTTCAGCCTTTTCTAAAATCCCCGAAAAATTCTGTTTCGCAACAAATTATTCGTCTGTCTAAATAAAATTCAATATGAAGATCGCAATTATCGGTGCCGGACCTGCAGGCATAACTGCCGCTTATCAACTCGTAAAAAAAGGATTTCAAGTTGACGTTTTTGAAGCCGGCGATTGTGTCGGCGGAATGTCGAAAACAATTGATTTATGGAATCAAAAAGTAGATTTAGGACCGCACAGATTTTTTAGCAGTGATCCGCGCGTGAATCAAGTTTGGCTCGAATTAGTCGGCAGTGATTATGAAATGGTCAATCGTTTGACTAGAATATTTTACAAAAACAAATTCTTTAATTACCCGCTCAAACCGTGGAATGCGTTTTCAAATTTAGGAATTCTCGAGGCTTTAAATTGCGGATTCAGTTATGGCTGGCAAATGCTTTTTCCCGACAAAAAAACGGCTGAAACTTTTGAATCTTGGGTTATCGGTAAATTCGGACGAAGGTTGTTTGAAATTTTCTTCAAAACTTACAGCGAAAAACTTTGGGGCATCAAATGCGACGAATTAGATTCGGATTTTGCCGCGCAACGCATCAAAAACTTTACATTATTTGAAGCCTTAAAAAATGCTTTTCTTACTGATAAAAGTAATAAACACAAGACTTTAGTTGACACTTTCGCCTATCCGCACCAAGGTTCGGGAATTGTTTATGAAAAAATGGCTGAAGCTATCGAAAACAACGGTGGAAATATTTTTTACCATACGCCGATCAAAAAAGTTTGCACCGAAGACAGTAAAGTTATTGGCTTGGAAACTATAAACAATGAATTTTACAAATACGACCGAATTATTTCAACAATGCCGATCACGCGTCTAGTCGCGCAATTGGAAGAAGTTCCCGAATCAATCGTCGAAAAGGCAAATTCCTTGAAGTTCAGAAATACGATTTTGGTTTATCTCAATGTTGATGCCGTCGATTTATTTGCCGATAATTGGCTTTATATTCACGCCGACAATCTTCTCACGGGGCGAATTACGAATTTCCGAAACTGGTCGCCTCAGCTTTGCGGAGAAGAAAAAACTTCGATTTTAGCATTGGAATATTGGTGCTACGATGATGATGAAATTTGGCTGAAATCCAATAACGAATTGATAAATCTGGCGAGCGAAGAAATCAGAAAAACTAATTTGATCGGCGATGCGGAAATTGTCAACGGCTATATTCATCGCGTCAAAAATTGCTATCCCGTTTATAATAAAGGTTATAAAGAAAATCTGAAACCGGTGGAAAATTATCTCAACACGATTGAAGGCTTGAGCGTTATCGGCAGATATGGCGCGTTTAAATACAACAATCAGGATCACAGTATTTTGATGGGCATTTTAGCCGCAGAAAATATTTCTCAAGGAATTAATCATAATCTCTGGGAAATAAACACTGATTATGAATACCAAGAATCGGCAACGATTACCAAAACCGGATTGCAAAAAAAACACACCGAAAATGCCACCGAATTCTTTGCCGAATAAAGAAAATCGCGTATCTTAAAAACTGATTATTCACGAATTTTTGGTTTAATTTTTTGCTGAAAATGGCTTCAATACTCATTCTTACTTTTCTTTTTCAAGTTTTCCTGATTTTTTTTCAAAGGAATAAATTTGAAAATCTGCGCGACGCTTTTATGCGTTCGCTTATTGTTTTAGCGATATTTGTTTGGTTTTCTACCGAATCACTTTCTTACTTTTCACAACTTAATAAGGCAAGCATTCCGACTTTTTGGATTTTGGCAAATCTCGCGGCTGGCGGATATTTAAATTATTTTTACGGCAAAGTTCCGACTTCCCGCGATTTTAATTTCAAAGATTTCATAAGCGCGAAAAAAGTTTGGTATTCCGAACCGCTTTCAATAATTTTGTGGCTTTTTATTGCGTCGATTTTGATTACCGTTTTAATTGCCGCGCTTTATTTTCCGCCGAATACGGTTGATGTGATGACATATCATCTGCCGCGAGTCGCACATTGGATTCAAGCGGGAAACGTCGAATTTTATCCGACGAATATCGATCGCCAACTTTTTAACGCGCCATTTGCCGAATTTTCCCTCTTACATCTGCAACTTCTTAGCGGAAATGATCACTACGCGAATTTGGTTCAATTCTTTAGTTTTGCTTGGATTGCAATCGTTGTTTCATTGATTGCCAAAAAGTTCAAACTCGATAATTTCGGGCAGATCGTTTCCGTATTTGCAACAATTACGCTTCCCATAGCAATTTTGCAAGCATCAAGCGCAAAGAACGATTTAGTTGTTTCCTTATTCGTCTGTTCTTTTTTCTACTTTTATTTTGAAGCCGCCGAAACAACCTCGAAAACAGATTTTATTTTTGCCGGATTATCGCTCGGTTTGGCGATTTTGACTAAAGGAAACGCCTATCTTTACTGTCTGCCGATAGGATTTTTTATATTTATCGGATTCGTTTTCGGGCGAAAATCGTTAAATCTGAAATTCGATTTTCTCGTAAAAACTTTTCTGATTTTATTTCTCGCATTTTTGATAAACGGCAGTCATTATTACCGAAATTGGCAAATGTTCGGAAATCCGCTTTACGCAGAAGCCAGATTGAAAAACGAAAAAATTACGATTCCGATAATTTACGCCAATGCTGTAAGAAATTACGTTACACATCTCGCAATTTCTTCCGATTCGGTATCAAAAAACATTAGTTTAGCGACGACCTCAATGCTCGGCAACGAAGCAACAAATCCGGCATCGACTGTGGACGGGCAAGAGTTTCAAATTGCTCAATCTTTTGACGAAGATACGGCGGGGAAGTTTTTTCTAATTATTTTTCTCCACTTGCGGGATTTCTTTTTTCTTTTTCTCTTTTTTAAAAAACGAAACAGTGCGGTTTTTTTTTTTGTTTTTTTTTTTTTTTTTGGGTTTTTTTTTTTTTTTTTTTTTTTTTTT
>CALMEH010000749.1 GCA_937863115.1 uncultured Acidobacteriota bacterium | reverse complement strand
TCTGAAGTTCGCGTTTTATCGGTCGGCGGCGGCACATTTTCCAAAGAACTCTGCGGCGGAACGCACGTTAAAGCAACGGGCGACATAGGTTCGTTTAAAATCATTTCTGACGAAGCAATCGCTTCCGGCGTTCGCAGAATCCGCGCCATTACAGGGCTTGATGCGTTTGCGCGTTTCCGAGAAGACGAAAAATTAATCGCCGAAGCCGTCCAAATCGCCAAAGCGCAACGCGATAATCTGCCGAATGCAATCGAAAAATTGCAGGAAGAATTAAAGAAAATTCGTAAAGAAAACGACGAACTGAAAATGAAAATCGCTACCGGCGCAATCGGCGGAAGCTCATCAAACAGCGATGAAGCGAAAGAGGGGAACGGCGTGAAAGTTATCGCCAAAACCGTCGAAGGTTTGGACAAAGGCGGAATGCGGCATCTGTCCGACACGCTGATGTCGAAAATAAAATCCGGCGTGGTCATTATCGCACGAACCGAAGACGAAAAAGTTTCGTTCATCGTCCGCGTTTCCGACGATTTGACCGATAAAGTCAAAGCCGGAAAAATCGTCCAAGAAATCGCGCCAATCGTCTCAGGTCGCGGCGGCGGAAAACCCGATATGGCAGAAGGCGGTGGAACTGATGCATCGAAATTAAACGACGCTTTAGAAGCAAGTTACGGCGTTGTCGAAAAAATGTTAGGATAATCAAAAAATGAAAAAGGTTGAGCGTAAAAAAATTATTCTTTCGGCAATTTTCGTCTTACTTTTTCATTTTTCTTTATTCGCACAAGTTTCCGAATCGCTCAAACCGTATCTTGACGGCGCGATTTCACACGCACAGACGCGGTCGCTTTATCGCGGAAAAGTTGATTGGAATGCGACAAAAACGGAAATGTATCGTTTGGCAAAAGATGCGAAAAGCGTTGAAGATTTGTCGCCTGCGCTCAAATATTTGCTTTCAAAATTAGAAGATTCGCACGGCAGATTCTTTTATAAAAATCAACCGATCGCTTTTTGGTATGGCGAACCGACGGAAAATCAGAAAAAGGTTGATACGAAAGTTTGGAACACGATTCAGAGCGGAAAATATTCTTTCAAATCTGCAATGCTCGAAAATAAAATCGGATATTTGCGAATTCCGGGTTTGCCGATGGGCGATAACGTGAAAATGTCGGAAGAAATCCGCAATGCCGTGTGCGATTTGAAACAGAAAAAAGCGAAATATTGGATCGTTGATTTGCGCTATAACGGCGGCGGAAATATGTATCCGATGATGGAAGGTTTGGGAAATCTTATCGGCGACGGTCGGAACGGTAGCGGATTTTGACGGAAAACCGCTTTCAACTTGGAAAATAAAGGACGCGGATTTTTATTACGATGATTATCTCGCCGCCGATTTGCCGAATAATTGCAAATTCGGAAAATTGCCGAAAGTCGCCGTTTTAATCAGCCAATACACAGTAAGTTCGGGCGAAGCCGTCGCAGTGGCATTTAAAGGCAGAAAAAATACGAGATTTTTCGGGCTTGAAACTGGAGGATTAATTACCGTAACCGATTGGGCACCGATAAATTCGGATTTAGTTGCGTCAATTTCAGTCGGCTATTACACGGACAGAAATAGTAAAATTTACCGCAATTTTGTCGAACCGGACGAAAAAATCGAATTTATTATGACCGAAGATTTTGAGAAAGACGAAGGAATTAAAACGGCGGTCAAATGGCTGAAAAAATAAAAAACGCGAATCGAAAAATCGCGTTTTTTTATTTTGCGGTTTTAATTTTAAACCGAAGCTGAGATAGTTTTCGGCGTTCCTGTCGGCATATTTGATTCGTGAATTTCGGTTGTTTCTTCCGAATCTTTGCCGTTTTTATCGTGCGAAGTTATCAGCACGACCGAGCCGACGATCACGCCCGCGCCGATGAGCATTTGTCCCGTAAAAGATTCGCCGGCGATGAGCCAGCCGAGAAAAATAGCGACAATCG
>CALMEH010000748.1 GCA_937863115.1 uncultured Acidobacteriota bacterium | reverse complement strand
TCAACGCCCAAATCGCCACGCGCAACCATTACACCGTCGGTGTTGGCAAGTATGTCGTCGAGATTTTCAATCGCTTCCGCCTTTTCGATTTTTGCAACGAGAAGCGGTCTGCCCCATTTGCGCGTATTGAGATTTTTTATCAAATCGCGAACTTCTTTGCAATCTTTTCCTTGCCGCACAAACGACAGCGCAATATAATCAACATCTTGCAGCATCGCCCATTCCAAATCCCTGCGGTCTTTTTCGGTCAGCGAAGGAATCGGAAGTTTTGTATTCGGCAAATTAATTCCTTTGCGCTCGGAAAGCATCGCGCCATTAACAACCGTTGTGATGACATCAGTTTTCGTAACCTTTTTGACCGTTAATTCAATTGCGCCGTCATCGAGCAAGATTTTATCGCCCTTTTGCACGAGTTTCGGAATTTCTTTGAAATTTGTCGAAACTTCGTTGACGTTTCCTTCAATATCGCGCGAAGTCAAAACGAATTCCGCGCCTGTTTCGAGCATTACTGATTTGGCATTTTGCAAAAGTCCGGTGCGGATTTTCGGACCCGAAAGGTCAACCAAAACCGAAAGCGGACGGTCGAGTTTTTTCGCGGCGGCGCGGGCGCGTTTAATCGTTTCGGAATGCTCGTCCTGCGAACCATGCGACATATTTATCCGCACGGCATCGAGTCCGACCTTTATCATTTTTTCGATAATTTCCTGCGTATTCGAAGCCGGTCCAAGTGTGGCTAAAGTTTTTGCTCTTCCCATATTTGATAATTGTAACCGAAGATAACCAAACGGAATAATTGAAAATTGAGATTTGAAATTTGATAATTTATTCGATGGTTTGTTTCGTTGTTTTCAGCGATTTTACCAACATTTTTTGCAATTCTTCGCAATCGTCAAGCAAAGATTGAACTTGCTTTTCGCTCAAATATTCGCCGTCGCGCAAAAGTCTGAGCCAAAAATTCGTTTTAAAAGCGTGTTTATTGGCAGTTGCCATTTGATGCAAAAAGTCTGCACGATTTTCGCCTTGTTGCGCTTCTTCGATTTGTGCGCCGATTGACGTTCCTGTAAAAAGAACTTGTTTCGAGATTACGAACTCACGCTTTTCATCATTCAAATATTGAGAAAGTTTAACGATGCGAAGAGCAAACTTATAAGATTTTTCCATCAATATATTTTCTTTCATTAATGAAATTATCAATTATTAAATCTCAATTTTCAATTATTTCATTTAGTTTTCTTAGATAATTTGCCACAGTTGCGACAAAAGTCGAATGCGACCATGTGAGCGGAGAAACCGAAACAGGCGAACCATCAAGCGGGTTAACCTGTTCCGCCAAAACGCCCGACGGCAAAGCGCGTTTTGCTGTCCATTCCAAAATTTCCAACGCGCCGCGCAAATCTTTTTTAGATTTGGCAATCGCAATTCGATATTCAGCCAGCCAAAGCGTGCAAATAAACCACGGATTGCCCGTAATTTTGTCGGAAATTCGCATATAGCCGTCCGATTCAAAACGCGCCACGCCGCCGATTTTCGTTTCAATCCAAAGTTTTTCTTCGATGGCTTTCATTGTTTTACGCACTTTTTCATCTTCGGCTGAAAACGCGCCGAAATAAAAAAGCGCGAAAGTTTCTGCGCCGACGGCTTCGTCAACCGTGTAATGTTCGTCGCCTTGAAATTCCAAAGCGCGAAGAAAACGTCCGCGTTCTGCGCTGTAAAGATTTTCAATCATTCCGGCAGTAAAATCATCGGCGGTTTCTTCATAAAATTCGGCGCGTTCCGCTTCGCCGAAGAGTTTTGCAAATTTTGCCGCCGCACGAAGTCCGCCGATAACCGTTGAAACCGTAAAACAATGAATGCCGCGCCGATCTTCCCACAGATTCCAACTCGGTTTCGGCAAACTCAATTCGCCGTGCCGAAATTCCGCCATAAAATCGGCGCATTTTAAAATCAGCGAACGATACAGACGGCGCACGAATTCGATGTCGCGGAATTTGTCGTAATGTTCCCACAAAGCCCAAATTACGAGCGCGGTTTCGTCTTCCTGAATCGGCACGAGTTGTTTTTTGCCCCAAACGTCCCACGCCGCGTGCCAACCCGAAGCAACTGTGCCGTCGGCGTTATATTTTTGCAAAAAATAACCTTCGCGGTGAACAATTTTCTCGCAGAAAGCGAAGAATTTTCGAGTTAAAAACGAATAACCGGCAAGGTCGAGCGCGTGTGCGACGAGTGCGCCGTCGCGGGTCCAAAGATAGCTGTAATGATCGGTTGCGCGTTCGGCAACGTCCGAATCATTTGCCGCAAGAATCGCGCCGTCGTTATCAATTTGCGTGCGAATGATGAGCAAAGAACGCTTATAAAGTTCGACGATTTCGGGCGAAAGATCAGCAAAATCCTTATCGTTTTTATTCACCCAAGCCCGCCAATAATTTTCCGTAAAACGCAGATAAGTTTCCGGCGTTTGCTTTTTGATATGCGCGTTTAATTCGGAAACTTCTGCCAAAGATTTTCCGGCGCAAATCCAATAATAGAACTCACGTTCGCCATTTGCTTCGATTTCCAAGTTTACTTGAACCGTCGAATCTACCGAGCCTTCAGTAATCGCGCCGCCATTTAATTCGCCGTCTTCCGCATCGCGCCAAGTTCCTTCTTGATCGCGGAAAGCCTTGCGTCCGGTAGAAAATCTGTCAAAATGCGGCGCGGAATTTATTAAAAAATAACGATCTTTTTTGTAGTGAATTAAAGCGCGAGATTCAGGTTCATAAAACGCCGTATCGCCGATTTTATTTTCCGAAATCCGAAAATCGTGATGCAAAAAAACGCGAACGTCTCGCGCTTTATCAAGCAGATTTGAAACGCGCACACGCCGCAAAAAAATATTTTCGTGGCTTGCAACAGTATCGTTTGAAACAATCTCCAAACCGAGCGTTTTATTGGTTAATTTAACATCCGTAACCAAAGTTTCGGGCAGATATTTCGGTTCGATTTTCCAATCAATATCGTCATAAACCCAAGAAAATTCGCCATCAACCCAAACACCAAAACGAAAAGGAAAACCTTCCGTATGATTTTCCTGCCCGACGTGCGGAAAATAAACATCGCGGATTTGATATTTATCGTCAAATGTTACTAATAATGAGCCGTTGCCGACCGGAATATCACGCATAAATTTGATTGGCTTTTAAAAGTTGGTATTTGGCATTCATCGAAAATAAATCTTGCTCTATTTCATTCAATCTTTTTTCGGAAATGCGGATTGCTTCAGCAGATTGGTCAATTCCAATCCAACTTCTGCCAAGTTGGTTTGCGGCTTGAAGCGTTGTTCCCGAACCGCAGAAACAATCTAAAACCAAATCATTTTCGTTTGATGAAGCGAGAACTATTGATTTAATCATTTCGAGATTTTTTTCCGTCGGATAGATTGGATATTGCGCGTCTTTGTATTCCCAAATGTCTTGTTTTTTCTTGCCGTTGCGTTCGTCAACGTAAATTTTTCGGCGCGGAACTCCGTTTGATGACCACTCAATCAAATCTTCTTTTTCCAATTTTTCCAAAACTTTCGGTTCGCTTCGCCAATGTCTGCCTTTTGGCGGTTTTATGCCGCGCCATTCTTGATTTGTTGCGCCATTTACAGTTTCACCGGGCGCGTGAAGCGGAATTGTCGTATATTTTCTGCCGTCCTTATCCGTCTTTTTGAAAAGCCGTTCAACATCTTCTTGCGTGTAGTCGTCTTTCGGTTCATTCCAAGTATATTTATCGGATTTAGTATAAAAAAGAATCAAATCTTTGACATTGCCATAAGCCTTGCGTGAGAAGTTTTTCGGATTGCATTTGATTCGCGTAATATCGTTGCGAAAATTTTGAATGCCGAAAACTTCGTCCATAATTATTTTGACGTAATGCCCTATCTTATAATCAATATGCAAATAAATCGAAGCCGTTTCCGCCATTAGTTCGCGCAGATAAATTAATCTGATGCGGAGAAATTCTAAAAAATCCGCGCCGATTAAACTATCGCTATAAGCTAATTTATCACTCAAACTATTACTAATTGTGCTTGTTCGTTCTTCGCCGACTGTAAAGTTTTTTTTTGTTGCAAACGGCGGGTCAATGTAAACCAAATCAATTTTTGACTTTAAAGGATATTTGTCCAAAAGTGTTTTCAACACATATAAATTATCGCCTTGAATCAATTTGTTGTTAGCGTCATTCCATTCGCCCGACAATTCAACTGATAAATTCCGGCTCAAAATTTCTTCTTCACTATTTTTGTTTTCGTAAGAAAGTTTCATTAAATTTGGTATAAAAATTCGCGCAAAACCAAAGCACTCATAACTTTTAATTCTGAGTGAGTGCTGTTGATTGCTGTGAACATTTTACTTTTACTTTTGAGATAAATTACACCATCAAGTATAGCAACTTTTATGGCGTTTATATCTTGATGCAATAGAATTTGTGAGGCATCTTCAAAACTTTTGTCTTGATTCCCACCTTCGCTACTGACAAATTTTGCTTCGCCAATAACATATTTACCGTTAAACCTTGCGATAAAATCAAGACCTTTGTTTCGTTTATAGTTCAAATATTGAACGGCAAAATCTTTTAATACCTTATCACTTCCATCAAGAATTGCATTATCATCAGAAGAAAGAAATTTGTCCAAACCAACAGGAAAAATTCCCAAAGAACCAGTATTTAACCAACGTCGAAAAAGCGGTCCGATTTGGCGATTGGTTTCCTTTGGTTGAGAACTTTTCTCATAAATTTTAGCTAAACCCATTTGTCTGAGTATTCCACAGATTCGGGCAACCGTTTGAGGATTTCTTTCGATTGCAGTTTTATCTTTTCTGAAAAATCCGACATAACTGTCTTTGATTGGAAAAAGGTCTAAGGCGAGAACGGATTTAAAGAGATTTGCATTGTCATTTTGAGTAAAGGCAATTTCAACTTGCTTCCACTTACCTTCATTTACTTCCCGAATTCCTTCAGGTGCTAAAGGATAAACTTGAAACAATTCGTCCAAATAATTCCTTTGATTTGCAACTTCAATACTCAATTGCGTCCAGTAATTCATAATTTAATTAGATTTAATTGTTTGTTCAACCGTGGTGTCCAATTCTTTTTTGATTTCTTCGTTAAAGCCGATGATTTTTTTTACTAATTTTCCTTGTCGGTCAAAGATTGCGGTTTGCGGAATGTCGTCTCGGTTGCCGAAAATGAAGCGTGTGAGTTCGTTTTCGGGCGTTGCCAATGTGTAATCAATCTTTAATTTTTCGACAAATTGCGGAACACGCGGACGATCTTCTTCGCCGCCGACGTGCAAGCCGATGACTTCTAAATTATCTTTGCCGTATTTTGCTTGCAGTTCTTTTAAGTGCGGAATTTCTTCTAAACACGGCGGACAATATGTCGCCCAAAAATCTAAAATTACGACTTTTCCGCGCAAATCTTTCAGTTTTTGGATTCCGCCGTCCGCATTCGTTGTGCCGTCAAATTTTGTCCAAATCATTTCTTCAATCGCTTTTGTCGGCGGCATCTGTTTATCGCCAAGCGGGACATCGTTGATTGAAACGGGTTTATTGGAAACCGAAACCGGCGCGGCGGCAGGTTTGCACGAAATCGCAAGTAAAAATGTCGTTGCAAGTAAAAAGTAAAAAGTAAAGAATAAAAAACGATTGTTTCGCATCGAATTTATTTTACACGAAATCAGAGGCAAATGAATAGAGAGTGAAGTATCTGAAGGCAACTCTTAACTTTTTACTTTTTACTTTTTACTTCCGAAGGATTTGCGTTAAAAATTAAATCGTGAGTTTTTATCCTGAAAAAATTAACAAGTATTTTCGCCATCCGAAATATATTGGAAAAGCCAAAAAAACAAATGCCGTCGGCACAGGAGCGAGTTTTGTTTGCGGTTCGTTTGTTCGTTTTTATTTGGAAATTGTTGATAAAGAAATAAAAGACGCGAAATTTAAATCGAACGGTTGCGGTTTTACGATTGCGGCGGCAGATGTTTTGGCGGAAAAAATTATCGGAAAGAATCTTACCAAACTTCACGGATTAAATGATTTGGACATTGAAGCCGAACTTGAAAAATTTCCCGCACATCGAAAACATTGTTTGAAAATTTGCATTGATGCTTTAGCGCAAGCATTTGCCGATTTTCGCGCTTTGCAAATTGAAGAATTTGCGGGCGAAAAGACTCTGATTTGCACTTGTTTCGGCGTGTCGGAAGAACGAATCGAAAAAGTAATTATTGAAAATGAAGTCAAAACAGTCGAAGAAATTGGCGAAATTTGCAATGCGGGAACGGGTTGCGGTTCGTGCCAGGTTTTAATTCAAGAAATGCTCGATGCCCAAAACGATGTTTTTAAACTCTGATTTTATGCTATAATCTAAAAGCATCAGCCGTCTTTTTTGCGGCTAAATTTTATTTTTGGAGAAATTTTCAGCGATTATACAATCGCAAATCAATGGACGATCCTGCTAGTTTATCTTTACTCTTATTTTTCGCCGAAACTACTGTTACGACAGAATTTCCGAGCTTTCTTTCAACTTTTTTCAATTTTGTAATGGTAATTTTTCTCGTTCTCGGCAACGGTTTTTTTGTTGCGAGCGAGTTTGCTTTGGTTGCCGTTCGCAAATCGCGCATTGAAACTCTTGCGGCGGAAGGCAATAAGGCGGCGGAAAGGTTGGTTGAAATGCTCAACAATCTAAACGCTTATATTTCCGCAACACAGCTTGGAATTACGTTGTTTTCGCTTGGTTTGGGTTACGTTGCCGAGCCGGCGATTGCCAAAGTTATCGAACCTTTTTTAGTAAGTTTGGGGATTACGACTCCGACGCTTATTCATTTGATTGCGTTTATCATTGCGTTCTCGCTGATTACATTTCTGCATATCGTTTTTGGCGAACTCGCCCCGAAAACCGCCGCGCTCGAACTTTCCGAACGAGTTTCACTTTTAATCAGTTTGCCGTTGCAGATTTTTTACAAAATATTTTATCCGTTTATTCGCGTTCTTGATTGGACGGGAACAAAAACCGTGCGGCTTTTCGGGCTTCATCCGTCGGGCGAACACGGTTCGAGCTACACGGAAGACGAAATTCGCCAACTCATAAATGTTTCGCAGGAAAGCGGACATTTGAACGAAGAAGAACGGCGTTTAATCAACCGCGTTTTTGAATTTTCGGAAACAACCGTCAAAGAAGCGATGATTCCGCGCACCGAAATTGCGGCGATTTCCGCCGATTTAACGCTTCAAGAAATTGTCGAAGCATTTCAAAAAAACGGTTATTCGCGTCTGCCGGTTTATCGGGAATCAATGGACGACATCGCCGGATTTATTCACAGCAAAGATTTGATGCCATTTTTGCTGAAACCGAAAACTTTCAAAATCTCCGAAGTTTTGAAAAAACCGATGTATGTCGTTGATACGGCAAGACTTGAAGACGTTTTGCGGCAAATGCAGCGCGAGAAATTTCACTTCGGATTCGTCGTTGACGAACACGGCGGCGTTGAAGGAATTATCACTTTGGAAGATTTGCTCGAAGAAATCGTCGGCGATATTTCCGACGAACACGACGAAGAAGTCAACGAACAAATCAAAGATCTGAAAGACGGAAGCTACATTTTAGACGGCGGTTTAGCAGTGCGCGATTTGAATAAGCGTTGCGAAATGAACATTCCCGTTTCCGAAAGCTACACGACAATCGCCGGATTTTTAATGTCCGAAGCCGGACAAATTTTAAGCGAAGGAGAAACCGTGCCGTTCAACGGTCATATTTTTAAGGTTGAAAAGGTTGATAAAAGGCGTATATTAAAGGTGAGAATGGAGAAAACTTAATTATGAAACATAAAATTCTATTTGTAGTTTTAGCTATTTGCTGCTTTACATCTGCATCTTTCTCTCAAAATCAAAACATTGAAGTTAATATTTCGATGGAAGATACAAATTTGTTTGGACGAAAAGATTTACCTGTTAAAGCGAAAATTACAAACAAGGCAGAAGATGATCTAGACACTAAAACTCTAAAATTGATTAAATTTTGCTTTTTTAAACGGTTAACTTGTAGTGAACCGGGAATTCTCGGAGACAAATATATTGCTTTTACTGGAATTCCGCAAAAATTACTAAAAAAAGATGAATCGTTTGAGTTTGAAGTGAATTTAAAAGATTTACATTGGAAAGATGAAATTTTGAGTGGTAGAGATTTAGACGCTCCGAAAAATTTTGCCACAATTCCGATTACAAATCGTATTCTTGAGGTAGTTATTAGTGTATATTCTCACAGCATATCTCTTAATGGAATGAATATTCCTATCAATAAAAGTTTTCTGTCAAATCAAATTTTTACAACATTGAAGCCATAAACAAACACAAAAGCAATTATATAAAACAGTCGTGAGAATTTTGCGGCTGTTTTTGTTTTTAATCTCAAATCAAGCTACATTTAAAGAATTAGTTTTTCATATCAATTTATTGGAGCAAATTATAAAAAAATGAGTTTAATCGAAGAAGTTTGGGCGCGTGAGATTTTGGATTCGCGCGGAAATCCGACTGTTGAGGCGGAAGTTATTCTTGAAGACGGAACGCAAGGACGTGCGGCGGTTCCGTCGGGCGCGTCAACGGGCGAGAACGAAGCTGTCGAATTGCGCGATGGCGATGCGGCGCGGTATTTGGGCAAAGGCGTTTCGCAAGCGGTTGAAAATATTACAGAAAAAATCGCTTACGAATTGGAAGGTTTGGACGCGCTCGATCAGGCGTTGATTGATGAAACGATGATTGCGCTGGACGGCACGGAAAATAAATCGAATTTGGGCGCAAACGCGATTTTAGCTGTTTCGATGGCGTGTGCGCGGGCGGGCGCGGCGTTTCAGCAACAACCGCTTTACCGATACATCGGCGGCACGAACGCGAAAACTCTGCCGACTCCGATGATGAATATTATCAACGGCGGAGCGCACGCCGACAACAACGTGGATTTTCAAGAATTTATGATTATGCCCGTCGGCGCGGAAAGTTTTTCGGAAGGCTTGCGGGCGGGCGCAGAGATTTTTCACAATCTTAAAACGGTTTTGAAAGGTCGCGGATATGCAACATCTGTCGGCGACGAAGGCGGATTTGCGCCGAATCTAAAATCTAACGAAGAAGCGATTGAAACGATTCTCGAAGCGATTGAAAAAGCAGGTTACACAGCTGGCGAAGATATTTTAATCGCGCTCGATCCGGCGGCGAGCGAATTTTATGCAGACGGCAAATATGTTTTCAAAAAATCTGACAAACGCGAATTATCAAGCGAAGAAATGGCGGATTATTGGATTTCGTGGACGGAAAAATATCCGATAATTTCAATCGAAGACGGAATGGCGGAAAGCGATTGGGACGGCTGGAAATATTTAACGGACAAAATCGGCAAACGAATTCAACTTGTCGGCGACGATTTATTTGTTACGAATACGAAGTTTCTGCAAAAAGGAATTGACCTTGGCGCGGCAAATTCGAT
>CALMEH010000747.1 GCA_937863115.1 uncultured Acidobacteriota bacterium | reverse complement strand
TCCGGATTGGGACGCGAACGCACTTTTTCAATAGTTTCGAGCAAATCGTCAGTTCCCTCTAAAGCAAAATAAGAAGATTGAATCGGAATCAGAACGTGATTTGCTGCCACAAGCGCATTTACCGTAATCAAACCGAGAGTCGGCGGCGTATCAATAAAAATATAATCGTAATTATTACTGATTTGCTCGATTCGGTCGCGCAGACGAAAAATAGCATCGAAATCGCCTACTAATTTGGCTTCTAATTTGGCGAGATTAATCCTCGAAGGCACGATGTCCAGCTTTTTCACGCCTGTCTGATAAATAAAATTTTCAAATGGCTTTTCAATTTCCGTAAAGAGTTCAAACGCGCTTCCGTTAACGTTTTCAAGTGCAAGATACGACAATGAGCTATTTGCCTGTGGGTCTAAATCAAGCAAAAGCACTCTTTTACCCGCCCGCGCACAAGCCGCCGAAAGATTTATCGCCGTTGTCGTTTTTCCGACACCGCCTTTTTGATTAGCAATTACTATAACCATCTGTGATAAGTGAAAATGTGCAAAAAGTGGAAAAGTTCTGGAATATTTTCCACTTGAAATGAAATTTTTTCAAACTGCGAAATACGTAAAAATTTCAACCGATTAAATCTGGCCACTCTTCAGGCGATTGTGCAAATTCGTCAGACGACTGTTCGGTTTGGCTAGAAGCCGAAATTTCTATTACCTTCTGTTCGACATAAATCGCACAATCAAGCCGAAGAGCAAGCGCGATGGCATCCGAGGGACGAGAATCAAGTGTTACCAATTCACCTGATTTAGCAGTTAATTCAATAAGTGCGTAAAAAGTGTTTTCACGCAAATCATTAATAATTACACGCTCGGCTTTGAACCCTGTTTCGACAATCAAATTTCGTAAAAGGTCGTGTGTCATCGGACGTTGCGGAACGATTTTTTCGATTTCGAGGGCGATAGCATTTGCTTCAAACGCCCCAACCCAAATCGGCAGAATTGTTTCAGATTCAACGCCTTTGAGAACTACAATCGGATTGTTTGTATTCGGATCCATTATTAGCGCACCGATTTTTACTTCTATAAGCATAAAAAAAATATTTGCCCTGACACCCACGATTTAAACAAAAATATGAAATGAAATTTGAAATCAAAGATTTTATTGAATGTTTCGCGGGCAAAATAAATCTATTAATCAAAAATTTCTAAACTATTTCACCGAAAAGCGTATTCGTTTTTGCTTCGGTAATTTTTACTTTAACGATTTTGCCTAAAAAAGATTCGTTTCCGACAAAATTGACGACTTTGTGGCATGTTGAATGCCCTGAAATCTCATCTTTATTTCGATTAGAATGTTTTTCTGCTAAAACATCAACTTCTCTTCCGACATAATTCCGAAAAATATCAGTTTGATGTTTACGTTGAAGTTTTTCAAGTTCCAAAAAACGCTCGGTTTTCTGTTTCAGCGAAACATCATCCGGCATTTCGAACGCCGGTGTGCCGGGACGCGGTGAATATTTGAAAATATAGGCGCTGTCGAATTTGCAATATTCCGCTAATTTCAAAGTATCTGCAAAATCCACTTCAGTTTCGCCGGGAAACCCAACGATTATATCGGTCGAAAGCGCAATCTGTCTTTTCGAGGCTTTTAATTTGTCAACTTTTGCAAAATAACTCTCAATATTATGTCCGCGCCGCATTTCTCTTAAAACACGGTTACTACCAGATTGAACGGGCAGATGCACCCAATTACAAAGATTTTCGTTTTCTTCAAGGGCATCAACTATATCGGGATGAAAATCTCTTGGAAACGATGTCGTAAATTTTATACGTTCAATGCCTGTTGCCGCAACTGCTCGAAGCAATCGCGAAAAATCAGTCGCACCGGAAAAATTCTCCATTCCAGAATCAGTTTTGGGACGAAAGCTATTGACGTTTTGCCCGATTAGATGAATTTCTTTCACGCCGCGCCGTTTGAGTGTTAAAACTTGCCTAATGATTTCCGTGGCTGTGAGCGATTTTTCACGTCCGCGTGAGAAAGGAACGATGCAATATGTGCAAAATTTATTACAACCCTCGATGATCGGGACGAAAGCAACGTAAGGGGAATGTTGTCGGTTTTCGGAAACCGTCC
>CALMEH010000746.1 GCA_937863115.1 uncultured Acidobacteriota bacterium | reverse complement strand
AAGAGAAGAAAATATCAAAGCCGTCGAAGCCTATTTGAATGCTTTGAAACAGAGAGATTTGAGTCTTGCGCCTTTTGCGGACGACATTGCTTTTGAAGATTCAGTCGCCGGAAAAGTTGAAGGCGCGGAAAATGTGAAGGCGTTTTTATCAGGATTTTTGCCTGCGATAAACGATGTCAAAGTTATTCAGCACATTGCGGAAGGCGAATACGTTTGCACGCATTGGGAAGTTGATACGGTTTTCGGCATCATCCCGATTATGGAAAACTTCCGTGTTGAAAAAGGCAAAATCACCGAAGCAATTGGCTATTTCGATCCGCGACCGATTCTTGGAAGTTGAGAGTTTGCAGGAAGTTACGGAAAGTTGCAGAGTTTGAAAAAGTTTTAACTCTGCAACTTTCCGTAACTTCCTGCAACTTTCTGTCAACTCTTTATGAATATTTTAGAACATTTCCATCAAACAAATGCGCTTCTCGAAGGGCATTTTGTTCTTTCGAGCGGCTTGCATTCGCCAAAATATCTGCAATGTGCGCTTGCCTTGCAATATCCGTTCGACGCGGCAAAATTCGGCAGAGCGATTGCCGAACATTTCGTAAATGAAGAAATAGAAACAGTTGCATCGCCCGCAATCGGTGGACTTGTGATTGGTTACGCCGTCGCTCAAGCATTAAATGTCCGATTTATTTGGACAGAACGACAAAACGGCGAAATGACCGTGCGGCGCGGTTTTTCGGTGAAAAAAGATGAGAAAATTTTAGTCGTTGAAGACGTTATCACGACCGGCGGCTCGACACGCGAATGTATTTCGGCATTAGAATTTCACGGCGCGAAAGTTACCAACGCGGCTTCGATAATTGATCGCTCAAACGGCGCGGCTGATGTCGGCGTTCCGCGAATTTCGCTCGTTAGTTTGGAAGTTCCGAGCTACAAACCCGAAGATTGTCCGATGTGCGCCGAAGGAATCGAAGCCACGGCAGGTCATTTCGGTCGGCCCCAATCAGCGTGTCGTAGCGCTACCACAGGGCCAACGCCTTCCGCCTCCCGGTTCGGTCATCACGCGTGAATACAAAGGCC
>CALMEH010000745.1 GCA_937863115.1 uncultured Acidobacteriota bacterium | reverse complement strand
GCAAACTTAAATAAAAATCAAAAAATTCGAGCCTTCCGCAGTTTTCGCAACGATATGTATCTAAATAAACCCCTCCCTCGTCCATATCGGCAAAAGCCCCGAATATAAATTCCCAACCGCCGTTCATTCCGCCGGTTCTGAGTCCGATTTTTCCTAAAGGTTTTAGCGAAATATTGCAAGAATTACATTTCGGTTCACTCATATTCTACTCCCATTTCCCTGTTCTTTGCAGTTTTTTTATTTTGCGTTTAGCAAATTCGCGCTTCAGCGCGGTCATTCGGTCGAGAAAAACGATGCCGTCGCAATGATCGGTTTCGTGAAGCACGCAACGTGCTTCCAAATCCGTAACATCGAGTTCTTGAAATTTGCCTTTAACGTTTTGAAAGCGCACGATTGTCCGCAAATCGCGGCGGACTTTTGTTGAAATTCCGGGAAACGAAAGACAACCTTCATCGCCTGTCTGTTCGCCTTCTTTGGCGATTATTTCGGGATTTATGAGCGCAAATCGGCGCGAAACATCTTCGCCGCCGGAACAATCCATCACGAAAAGCCTTTTAGATTCAGCAATTTGCGGCGCGGCAAGCCCGACACCTTGCGCGTCATACATTGTTTCAAACATATCCGCGACCAATTTTTCCAAACTTTCATCAAAAACCTCGACAGGTTTGGCAACCGTAAGCAAAACAGGTTCGGGATAATGAACTATTTTGAGTAAAGACATAAAGATTATTCTAAAGTAAAAAGTAAAAAGTAAAAAGTAAAAAATTTTAGATGCTGAAATGTTTGATTTTTTTGCCGATTTTGAACCAAATGGAAATTGTTTTTCGACGAGGAAATTCGTTTTGTAAATTTGTTGTTCGATGCAGGATTTCTCTAAGATCGTAATTTAATCGGCAAACCGCAAATCTTTTACCGTAACCGTAAAATTCGAGTTTTTTTCCTTCAAATTTCGCTATGTTTTTGTTGAATTCCGAAACATCTTTTTTCTGCAAAAACTTGCAAAATCCGATTGCGTCTTCGAGATGTTTTTTAACGGTTTGCGGATTAAAAGTTTGAGAAAATCCGCGGAATTGTTTTATAAAATCATTGCCGATTGAATCTTTCGTCAAAGGCAAAAATTTTTCCACTTCGCGCAGACGTTTCCAAAACAGAGATTCGGCAAAAAAGTTTAATTCTTCCGGCAAAACTTCGGCAAATTCGGAAATTTCAGTTTTGCTTAAACCATTTTCCGCTCCGATTTTCTCCGGTTCAGACAAAAAAGCACGGCGAAGTTCCGTGTTCGTGTAAAGTCGGGCGAGAAAATTTTGCTGATTTTGCAAATTCACTTTTTGGAAAGAATTTTT
>CALMEH010000744.1 GCA_937863115.1 uncultured Acidobacteriota bacterium | reverse complement strand
GCGGCATGGTTTGGCAACGTTCCCATGAGGATCCAACAGGCATTGATTATTTGAAAATGCTCGCGGTTTCGCGTCTGTTTTTCGACAATATTCAACACATTCAATCATCGTGGCTGACGCAAGGTTTGCGGCTCGGACAAACGGCTTTGAGATTCGGCGCGGACGATATGGGTTCGATTATGATTGAAGAAAACGTCGTTTCCGCCGCCGGAGCAGACACTGAAGCCAACGAAAAGGAACTCCGCTATCAAATCACCGAAGCCGGTTTCCGCCCGCAACAGCGCGATATTCTTTACAATTACGTCAACCGCGAAAACGTTGAAACGCTCGACGAACGAAAATCAATGCCTTTGAAACAGTTGAGCGTTGCTTTTGCTGATTGATTCTAGTCACGAATTACACTAATAGCACGAATCAATCTTTTTAATTTGAGTTTGATTCGTGCTATTTTTGTGTTTGATTGGAGAAAATTATGTCCACAACCGTTGAAGAAACCGAAAAAACCGAAACCGCCGAAGAAACAAAAAACGAACTGCTTTTAGATTCGCTCGAAATCAAAGGCTACCGATGTTTTGAACATCTGACAATCGAAAAACTCGGTCGCGTAAATCTAATTGTCGGCAAAAACAACGTCGGCAAAACTGCTTTGCTTGAGGCTCTGTGGATTTTAGCCAATCGCGGAGACAGAAAAATTCTTAATGAGATTTTAGATAAAAGATATGAATTACCTCTTTCAGTTTCCTATGATAGTTACGCGAGAAATCAAGATGGCGTTGGACATTTGTTTTTTGGAAGACCCAGATTTAACGAATCGTCTAAAAATTCTTTCTTTAAAGTAGGATTATTTAATAATCCAGATTTATACATAAAAGTTGAAAGAGTTTCATATCAAACTACTTACACCATTTATAAAACTCTCTTCAGACCGCCTACTTTTTATATTGAAACTAACGGTGTTCATAATACTGAAATTATAAAGTTTTGGGATAAAATAGCTCTTACTGAAAAAAAGAATTATGTAATAAACTCTCTTCAAATAATTTTAGAAAAAATATCAGATATTGACCTCTTGGTTTATCCAGAAGGAGCAACTGAACGTATTCCGTTAGCAAGAACCATTGATTCTTCAGGAAGAATTCCTCTAAAGAGTTTAGGAGAAGGCATGAGCCGTGTTTTTGGAATTATTTTGGCGTTAGTTAATTGCCAAGATGGGATTATATTTATTGATGAAATTGAAATTGGACTACATTATTCGGTTTTGCCCGATGTTTGGAAATTGATTTTCAAGACGGCGAAAGATTTGAATGTGCAGGTTTTTGCGACGACGCACAGCAAAGATTGTGTTGAAGCGTTTGCTCAAATTGCTAATGAAAATGACGAAAAAGATGATGGAATGTTGATTCGGCTTGAGCGGCACGATGAAAAGATTGTTGCAAAAACCATTAATGAAGAAAATCTAGGTTTGGCGATTGATTATGGAGCAGAGGTGCGTTAATGGCGAAAGAAAATAGAATCCTCTTTGTCGAAGGTGCCGACGACCAACATACAATCTGGGCAATTTGTGAACATTTCAAAGTTGCAGAGACTTTTGTTGTTGAAGTTCCTGATGGTGCGGGTAAAATTAATCCAAAATTGAGAGCAGGCGAAAAAGGCGGAATTGATAATGTTCTAAAGGCAATGCAAGGCTTTTTAGCCGCTCAAAATGTCGAGCGTTTGGGCGTTGTTATTGATGCCGATGCGGATTTATTAAAGCAATGGAAAAGAATTTCCGCTATTTTACAAAAAATCGGTTATGAAGAAACAGCACTAAATCCGAATGGAACAATTATCGAACAAGAAAATAAAATAAAATTCGGCGTTTGGATAATGCCCGATAACAAAATTGAGCGCGGATTTTTAGAAACTTTTTTGACGTTGCTTGTTCCCGAAAGCAACAAATCTTGGGAGCAAGCAAAAAATTGTGTTGCTAATTTGGAAGAAAAACCTTTTATCAAAACAAATATTGACCACACAACTAAAGCCGAAATTCATACATTTTTGGCTTGGCAAGAAGAACCCGGAAAACCTTTCGGACAAGCAATAACGGCAAAATATCTGCAAGCTGATAATCCGAATTGTGAGAATTTCGTAAATTGGCTCAAACGTCTTTTTGTTGAATAAATTTTTCTAACTTTTACATAACTATTACGATTATTTTCGGTGCAACCTGTTAAGATTGAAACAGTTATAATTTAGCTGTTTTATAAAGTAATAAATGCAAAATATCTCCACGCTTGAGCAATCGCGTAAAAATATTAATTGGAAAAATCTATCTATCGTTACGAGTTTTCATATTTTAACAGTTGTCGCATTTTTTATGTTTAGCTGGGAAAATTTGGTGGCGATGTTGATCGGAAATTGGATTGTCGGCAGTCTCGGAATCGGGCTTGGTTATCATCGGCTTTTGACGCATCGGAGTTTTAAGGCTCCGAAATGGTTGGAATATACTTTGACCGTTTTCGGTTCGATGGCAGTTCAGGACGACGCGCCGAAATGGGGGGCGACGCATCGGATTCATCATCAATTTACGGAAGAAAGCGGTGATCCGCATTCGACTCGTCCGGGTTTTTGGTGGGCGCATATTGGTTGGATTATTCGCGGAAAAGCACAAGATCACGACGCGGAAACTTTGCAAAAATACGTTCCCGATCTGATGAAGGATAAATTTCACGTTACTTTGGCGAAATATTATTATGTTCCGCTGATCGTTTCGGGATTTATTTTATTTGCGATCGGCGGTTGGTCGATGGTTTTGTGGGGCGTTTTTGCGCGTGTCGTATTCGGTTGGCATTCGACTTGGCTGGTTAATTCGGCGACGCATTTTTTCGGCTCGCGGCGGTTTGAAACGAAAGATGATTCGACAAATCAATGGGCGATCGCGCTTTTGACGTTCGGCGAAGGTTGGCACAACAATCATCACCACGCGCCGACTTCGGCAAGACACGGTTTGAAATGGTATGAATTTGACGCAAATTGGCTAACGATTCGTCTTTTTGAAAAGCTCGGCTGGGCGAAAAATGTGCGCGTTTATGAAGAAAAACAGCCGACTGAATTAAAACCTGCAACCGAAACGATTTAATTTTTGCTCGCCAAACACGCGAAAGGCGCGAAAATAAAACCAAGAAATTTTCCGTGTGTTTCGCGTGTTTCGCGGGCAAAAAATCTCAAAACTTATGCCGATTTTGATTGTCGAAACCGAAATTGCCGCGCCGCCGGAAGTTTGTTTTGATTTGGTGCGCGACATTAGTTTGCACGTTCAGACAACTAAACAAACAGGCGAAAAAGCGATTTTGGGACGAACGCACGGCAAGATCAAACTCGGCGAAACGGTAACTTTTGAAGGAAAACATTTCGGCATTCGGCAACGTCTGACCGTCAAAGTTACCGCCTTTGAACGACCGCGATCATTTACCGATGAAATGATCGAAGGCAATTTCAAATTGTTCAAACACAAACACGAATTTATTGAAAAAGCCAGCGGAACTCTGATGCGCGACACGCTCGAATGGACTTCGCCTTTTGGAATTTTAGGCAAAATTGTTGACGCGGTTTTGCTCGAAAATCATCTGCGCGAATTGGTTTCGCGGCGAAATGCGGAACTTAAAAAAGTTGCGGAAAATCTTTCACCGCAGAGAGGCAAAGACGCAGAGAAATCTTAAAGAAAAACTTTGCGTCTCCGCGTCTCTGCGGTGAATTTTCTTTCTTAAAGTTTATCGTTAAAAAATCCCGTAACTAAAGCCCAAGCATCGTTTGCGGCTTCGGAGTTATAGACTTCGGGGCGTGTGTTGTTGAAAAATGCGTGGTCGGCTTCGTATTTTACGGAAGTTACGGGAAGTTCGTATTTTTCGGTTATTTCTTCCAAATATCCAACTTTTTCGGCGTTAATCCAACCGTCCTGTGTCGCGGAGATAAAAATTGTCGGCGTTGAAAGATTTTTCAAAGTTTCTTCTTCGGGAATATCGCCGTAAAAAGGCGCAGACGCGCTCAAACCTTCCAAAACACAAGCCGCACGAAGCGCGTAAGTTCCGCCCATGCAAAAACCCGTGATGCCGAAATGCGCGAAATCGTATTTTTCGCGTGCTGTTTCAATCGCATTTTTTATCGTGTCCAAACCGTCCTCGAGCTGCAAAGTCTGCATCATTGCTCCGGCTTCTTGCGGATTTGCAGCGACTTTTCCGCGATAAAGATCCGGCGCGATTGCCGTAAAACCTTCATCGGCGTAGCGGTTGGCAATGTCTTTGATATGTTCGTTTAAGCCCCACCATTCTTGAATTAAAACCACGGCTTTACCGTTTGAATTCTCAGGAATTGCAACGTAAGCGGTTGTTGCGCCATTTGCGGTATCGAAATTTAAAGTTTCAGTCGTCATAAAATAATTATAGACGGAAATGACTGGAGCGCAAGCGTCCCCGCTTGCAATGAGTGCGGAGCGCGAACAAGCACTTAGGCAGAAATCAGCTTGAATTTATGCAAAGGTTTTACACCGCTGAAAAGCGCGGCGTTTGCAAGCGGGGACGCTTGCGCTCCAGTCATTTTCTTTTGACTTGAATGAGCGAATCATTTTTTTCGCTTGTTGCAAAGATTGATTTTCCGTCTGTCGAATATCCGACGGTTTCGCCTTGGTCGCGCTTGCCGAGTTCGATCATTTTAGGTTTTTGTTTCCAGATTTCGTCGAAACTTTTTGCATTTGCGGGCAAATCAATTTCGTAAGCGGCGAAATAATCGCAGATGACGGCGTGTTTGCCGTCGGGCGAGATGTCGCCGCCGGTGAAAAGTCCGTTCGGAATCGCGGGAACTTCAAAATCGGCGATTTTTTCAAGCGTATTTGTTTTTTCTTTCTCGTAATTTGCTTTTAATTTATAAACTGCCGCCGCGCCGCTCAAGCGTTTTGAGATGATGTAAATATCGCCTGTTTCGGGATGAATCATCAAAGTTTCGGCATCGTGGCGCATTTCGGGATAATCGAATTTTATCGCTTCCGCCGTTTCGGTTGTCAAAGGATTTTTCTTGCTCGAAGATTTATTTTCGTCGGAAACTTTTGGTTCTTTGACGCGATAAATCGTCATTTCGCCGCGTGTTCGTTTGTTATTGCCGATGTCGGCAATGTATAAAAAACATTCGCCGGATTTTTCCTTGCGTGTGGCGATGTCTTCCCAATCGAAATTTTCTGCGCCCGAAACTTTCCACGTTCCGAGCTTTTCGCCTTTTTGGTTGAGTGCAAAAATATACGCTTTATCGCCCGAATCGTTGTGTGTCCAAAGCACGTTTTCATTACAGCGCGAAACGGCGATTCCGCTGCTTTCGGTGATTTCGGAAGATGAAATTTTGCCGACCGTTTTCGGCTTTTCCCAATCTTCGGAAAACTGTTCATTTTGGTTTTTTAACTGTTCGTGGCTCGGAAAAACCGCCGAACACGCCGAAATGACGCTTAAAGAAATGACAAATGCAAAAAATTTAGCTATATTTTTCATCAACATCTTCACTTTGAAGTATAACGCATTGTTTGCTTCAAAGTTCAAAACTTTTCGAGATAAAAAACGTAGAGATTTATAGGTTTTTTCCCAAAATGATTGTCGGAACGGAATGGTTAATCGAAGCCTTTGAATGCGACGCGCAAACTTTGCGCGATGCTTCGGCGTTGCAAAATGTCTTTGCGCGAATTATCAATGACTTAGGATTAAAAGCAATCGGCGAAGGACAATGGCACAAATTCGGCGGCGAAGGCGGCGTTACAGGTTTGACAATGCTCACCGAATCACATCTCGCGTGCCACACCTATCCCGAATATTGCACCGCGACTTTTAATCTTTATTGCTGCAAATCGCGCCCCGAATGGAATTGGCAAAAGAATTTGACCGAATTGCTCGGCGCAAATCAAGTAAAAATTACTAAAATCGAACGCGGTGCAAATCCGCAATCGCAAACTGTTGGAGGTAAAATTTGAGCGTCTTAAAAGCAAATTGTCCGTCTTGCGCCGCGCCGATTGAGTTTCAAAAAGGCTCGACGATTGTGCTTGTTTGTCCGTTTTGCCGTTCGGCGGTGGCGCGAACTGACAGAGGTTTGGAAGATTTGGGCAGAGTTGCAGAAATTGTTGATTCCGAATCGCCGCTGAAAATCGGTCTGAAAGGAATGTTCAAAGACCAACGCTTTGAACTCACCGGACGCGCCCAAAATCGCCACGAACTCGGCGGCGTTTGGGACGAATGGTATGCAACTTTCGGTAACGGTTGGGTCGGCTGGCTCGCCGAAGCGCAAGGCAAATTTTATCTGACTTTTTATCAACCGCTTCCGCAAGGCGCACAACTTCCGGCTTTTGAATCTTTGCAGTTGGGCGAAAGTTTGCCGCAGATTCCGAATGCCACGCCGTTGATGGTAACGGAAAAAGGCACGGCAACCGCAGTTGCGGCAGACGGCGAAATTCCTTATAAATTAGAACCGAACGAGCGCAGTAATTACGCCGATTTATCGGGTCAAGGAAATTCTTTCGGAACGATTGATTATTCGATGAATCCGCCTTGGGTTTTTGTCGGGCAGCAAGTTACGCTTGCCGAAATCGGTTTGGGCGATGCGAAATCCGTCAAACGTGAAGCGCAGAAAGTTGCGGCGAAAGGAATGGGTTGCCCGAATTGCGGCGGAGCTTTAACTTTAACCGCGCCTGACAAAGCCGAGCGTGTAACTTGTCCGTATTGCAATTCGCTGCTTGATGTCAACAAGGGTAATCTTTCGTGGCTCAAATCGCTTGCTCCGAAACCGGACGCGCCGCAGTTTGTTCTTCCGATTGGTGCGGAAGGAACATTCAAAGACAACACGAAATTTAAAGTCATCGGTGCGGTTGTGCGAAGCGTTACGGTTGAAGGTATTCAATATTTTTGGCACGAATATTTGCTTTATAATCCGATGATCGGTTTTCGTTGGCTGACACATTCCGATAATCATTGGAGTTTTGTCGAACCCATAAATCCGGCAGATGTTGTCAGCGTCGGCACTTCGATTTCATTTAACGGGCAGAATTTTCGCATTTTTCAAGACGCGCCCGCGACTGTTCAATTTGTGCAAGGCGAATTTTACTGGCGCGTCGAACAAGGCGAAACCGTGCGGGCGATTGATTTTGTCAACGCACCGTTAATGCTTTCGCAAGAAATCACGAACAACGAAATGAATTGGTCGGCGGGCGTTTATATGACGAACGCCGAGATTGAAAAAGCGTTTAATATTACGGATTTACCAAAACCTTGGTCGGTTGCGCCGAATCAGCCTTTTACGGGCGGATTTTATATCAAATACGGCTTTGCGATGCTTGCGTTGCTGTTCATCGTGGCAATTTTTATGCTTCCGTTCAGTTCGTCCAGCACGGTTTTAAATGAAACCGTAACTTTGCAACCGACAACGAGCGTAACCACGCCGCAGACAGTTTTCAGTAAACAATTTGAACTCAAAGGAATGCGAAATGTTCGTATCACGGCAAACGCGCCTGTGAGCAATGCTTACGCCGATTTGGATATTGATTTGATTAACGAACAAAGCCAGGAAGTCGAATCGGTCAACGTCCCGATTGAATATTATTCCGGCTCAGACAGCGACGGCGCGTGGACGGAAGGAAGCACAACGCAGGATGCGACGCTTTCGGCACTTCCGGCGGGAAAATATACGCTGAAAGTTGCCGGAACCTGGCAAAAATTTAATGAACCGTTAAATGTTTCAGTCAAAGTCGAGCAAAATGTTTCACGTGGCGTAAATTTCTGCTGTGCATTTGTGCTTCTTGCGCTTTTACCGATTTTCGGTTTAATCAGAAAGTTTACCTTTGAATCGCGCAAATGGAGCGAAAGTATGTTTTCGGGAGGTAGTTCTTAGTCCTTTTTTGTCATTCGTCATTCGTCAGCCATTTGTGAAAAACACTTTTATGTGGCAAAGGACGAATGACGAATGACAAAGAACGAATGACAAAATTATGTTGAAAGCACTTTTTTTAATATTTGGTGGCGGAGTCATTTTGTTTTATGCGATGTCTTCGATGTTTGGTTGGGAATTGGCAAATTCGGGTAGTAAATCAAGACTTGGAACGCCGTATTTTTTCGGTGGCGGATTTCGTGGAGGAAAATAAATGCTGAATCTTTTGTTTAATATGTTGCCGCTGGGTTTTGTTGTCAAACTGGAAGAACTCTTGCCGGTTTTGATCACAACGATTGTTTTTGTCGCCATCGGCTTAATTGTTTTTGCGGTTGCCTTTTTTATTGTTGTCAAAGTAACACCGTTTTCGGTCAAAAAAGAAATCGAAGAAGACCAAAACACTTCACTGGCAATTATTATCGGCGCAATTATTATCGGCGTTGCTATCATTATTGCATCAGCGATAAGCGGATAATTTTTAATGATGAACGATGAATGATGAATGATGAATTGAAGAAGTTTTACATTCATCATTCATCGTTTATCATTCATCATTTTTATGAACCGCACTCCGCTTTTATTTTTAAACGTCATCATCATTGCTACTTGCGGTTTGATTTACGAACTGCTTGCCGCAACGGTTTCTTCTTACGTTCTCGGTGATTCGATAACGCAATTTTCGCTTGTCATCGGAATTTATCTTTCGGCAATGGGCGTTGGTTCGTGGATTTCGGGTTTTTTGGAAAAAGACCTTGCCAAACGCTTTGTCGAAATCGAATTGGCAGTCGCCGTTGCGGGAGGTTTTTCCGCGCCGCTTCTTTTTTTAACCTTTGCCGGAGTTTCATATTTCAGCATTATTCTTTACTCGCTGGTTTTTGTCATCGGAGCACTCGTCGGGCTTGAAATTCCGCTTCTTATTCGGATTTTAAAGGACGAATTAGATTTTAAAAAGCTGATTGCGCGGGTTTTGGCTTTAGATTATATCGGCGCGTTGGTCGCATCTTTGCTATTTCCGATTTTTCTGGTGCCGAAACTAGGTTTGACCAGAACTTCGCTTGTTTTCGGATTGCTCAACGCCGGAGTCGGCATTTGGGGAACTTGGCTGCTCGAAAATTTAATCAACAAACGCGACCTAACTATCTTGCGAATCAAAGGTTTCATCATCGTAATTCTTCTTCTCATTGCATTCATCAAAGCCGACAGTTTAACATCTCTCGCGGAAGACGCACTGTTTGTGGACAACATCATCTACGCGAAATCGTCGCCTTATCAACGAATTGTCGTTACCAAAGGCAAAATCGGTTATTCGCTTTTTATCAACGGAAATCTGCAATTTAATTCGTTTGACGAATACCGCTATCACGAAGCGTTGGTGCATCCGGCGTTTGCCGCGCACGGAGCAAATCCGAAACGAATTCTGGTTCTCGGCGGCGGCGACGGTTTGGCTGTCCGCGAAATTCTAAAATACAATTCGGTTGAATCAATCACGCTCGTTGACCTCGATCCGATGATGACACAGGTTTCAAAAAGCGTTCCGGCACTTGGAGAATTGAACAAAAATTCGATGCAAGACAGCCGCGTTTCCGTCGTCAATAACGATGCTTTCATCTGGCTCGACAACAATCAAAACGAACCTTTCGACATCGCCATCATAGATTTCCCCGACCCGAACAATTTTGCTTTGGGCAAACTTTACACGACCAGATTTTACAATCTCTTAAAAGCCAAACTAAAACCCGACGCGGCAATCGTCGTGCAAACGACTTCGCCGCTGATGGCGCGAAAATCTTTCTGGTCAATTATGAAAACTCTTGAAGCGTCGGGTTTTTATGTCAAACCTTACAACACAACCGTTCCGAGCTTCGGCATTTGGGGCTACGCGCTCTGCAAATTACAACCGTTTGAAACTCCAAACAAACCGCAAGAAAATATCGAATTGAAATATCTTAACGAAAAAACATTTGCTTCAATGTTTGAATTTTCGGGTGATACGTCTTTGCCGAACGAAGAAATCGAAGTAAATCGGCTTGATAATCAAGCCCTTGTGCGATACTACGAATCGGAATGGCGGAGGTTTGAATAGAATTTTTTTACATTCGGAATAAGTGATAAGTGAGAGGTGATATGTGATATTTTGGTTCGCAATATCTATCACATATCACCTCTCACTTATCACTTATTCCGAATATAGGAACTTTGATAAATTACATTTTATAAAGATATGAGTAAAAACATTATTTTAGAAAAATCCTACAAATTTGCGTTGCGGATAGTGAAATTGAGTCAGTATTTGAATGACGAAAAACACGAATACGTTTTATCGAAGAAAATCTTGGATTCAGGAACAAATATCGGAATCTTCATTGAAGAAGCACAACAAGGCGAAAATCGCGCAGATTTTCTGCAAAAATATTCTATTGCAAACAAAGAAGCCTTTAAGGCAAATTTTCTGCTTAGACTTTTGCGCGATGGCGGATTATTGAGTGAGAAGCAAGCACAATCCTTGCTTGATGATTGCGAAGAATTGCAAAAAATGCTGATTAGTGCAATAAAAACGACCAAATCCGCCGAATGAAATCTATCACCTATTACTTTTCACCTATCACTTATTCCGAATGTAAAAATATGTCAAAAGAAATAAAATCAATTAAAGATTTTGAGGGGAATACTCGGTTTCGAGGTTTGACTGTAATTCACTTTTGGGCTGAATGGGATGTTTATGATATAACGGTTGGCAAAATTTTGTCAGAGTTAGAACCCGAGTTTAAGGATAAGGTAAATTTTTGTTCAGTAGATGTTGACCAAGAACATCTTATTGAATTCTTAAGAGAATTGCCGATTATAAATGTGCCGACTTTGGGGTATTACAAAAATGGGAAAAAAAATTCTTTAGAAATCGGTTTGAGTAAAAAGGAAGATCTTAAGAAAAAAATAGCGATTTTGTTAAATAACGAAGAATGATTAAATTCACTCGCCGCGAAATTTTAGCTTCTTTTTTAGGTTTGCCTTTCGCTCTTTCGGCGTGTAAGTCGAACTCTGAAAACGTGGCGGTTGCAGGCGAAATTGTCGGCGCAAATGTTGATGTCGGGCATATTTTGCGCGAAATGCGAAACGCGGAAGTTCCAATTAATAATTGGGAAACGGTTAAAGTTGCCATCATCGGCGGCGGCGCGGCTGGACTTAGCGCGGCTTGGAAATTTACGAAACAAAATTTCGGTGATTTCGTGCTTTTGGAATTGGAAGACAAAATTGGCGGCACGGCGCAGAGCGGTGAATCCAACATTATTTCTTATCCCTGGGGCGCACATTATTTGCCTGTTCCATTTCAGGAAAATAAGGAATTGGTTGCGCTTTTAGACGAAATGAATCTGACCGAAGGCAAAAAATCGGACGGCGAAATTATTGTTAAAGAACAATTTTTATGCCGCGAACCGGAAGAGAGAGTTTTTTTCAAAGGTCGTTGGTATGAAGGTTTATATTTGCACGTCGGCGAAAGCGAAGACGACAAAAATCAACTGAAAGCGTTTCAAAAAGAAGTTGATTTTTGGGTAAATTGGCGCGACGAAAACGGAAAACGCGCCTTCGTTTTGCCGGTTGCAAATTGTTCAAATGACGCGCAGGCGATCGCGCTCGACAAAATTTCGTTCGGCGATTGGTTGCGCCAAAAAGGTTTTACTTCCGAAAGATTATTTTGGTATTGCGATTATGCTTGCCGCGACGATTACGGTTTGAAATTAGATCAAACTTCGGCTTGGGCAGGACTTTTTTATTTCTGTTCCCGCGTCCGAAAAAGCGGCGAAGAATCACAACCTTTTATCACTTTTCCCGAAGGCAACGGAAAATTTATCAATTTCCTGCACGATAAAATTAAAGACAAAACGCGGCTCAAAACTGTTGCACTCGAAATAATTCCGAACGAAAAAGGCGTTGATATTATTTATTTAAATGTTGAAACAAAAGAGATTCGCGGACTTCGATGCGAAAAAATCATTTTTGCCGCGCCGATCTTTACGGCGAAATATTTGATTCGAGATTTCAAAACAAATCCGCCGAATTTCGTCAAAGAATTTGAACACAACGCTTGGTTTGTCGCAAATTTATTTTTGAAAGATCGTCCGAAACCGCGCTTTCCGAAAGATTTCCCGCTCGCGTGGGACAATGTTTTGTATGAAAGTCCGTCGCTTGGATACGTCAATTCGACGCATCAAAAAGGCTTGGATTACGGCGCGGCGGTTTTCACATATTATTACCCGATGTGCCACGAAGAAAACGCCCGCGCCAAACTTTTCGGCTTAAATCATCAAGAATTAGCCGACATCGTTCTCACCGATTTATCACGCGCACATCCGACAATTCGTGAACTCACCGAAAAAATCGACGTAATGCGCTGGGGACACGCAATGATTTCGCCGCGAACAAATTTTATGTGGAACAGTTCACGCGACGAAGCGCAAAAACCGTTTAGAAACATTCATTTCGCACATTCGGATCTAAGCGGAATCGCACTTTTTGAAGAAGCGTTTTATCACGGAATTCGTGCGGCGAATGAAATTCTAAAGGCAGAAACACGCGCTTGAAATAAGTGTGCAAAAGTTTTTCATCAAAATAAGCCGCTTTCAAACTTGGCAATCGAACTTATTGAAATTAAAATTTAGAAAATGTATATCCAAAAAGCCGAAATAAAAAATATCAGGTCAATCGTTGATTTTGAAATCGAATTCAAAAATCCGGCAGGCTGGCACGTTTTGATCGGCGATAACGGCGCGGGAAAAACTACAATTGTCCGGTCAATGGCTTTGGCACTAGCTGGAAATGAATCACAAGGATTAAGAGCGAATTGGGAGGAATGGCTCAAAAAAAAATCAGATGCAGGACAAATTTGGGTAGATTTGAATGTGGACAAAAGTATTGATATTTATGAATTTTATGTTTTAGACAAACCATCACATAAATATAAAAAGGATAAATCTATAGACTTTAAAGTTTTAAATAGAAGATTAGCTTTTTCAAGAGGCGAAAGTGAAGTAAACGTAGAAGAAAAAACTTATTTAGATAACAATTTAAGTCTTGATGAAAAAAGAGACTCTTATGGTAGTTTTGGCTCTGATTACAGATTTAAATTTTCAGGTTATTTCTCAGTAGCTTATGGACCTTACCGACGATTTGAAGGTGGAAGCTCTGAATGGGATGAACTATTTAAAAATAAAAACTTTGCTAGACTTGCAGCTCATCTCTCTGTGTTTGGCGAAGATATAGCACTGACTGAAGTTACAAGTTGGTTAAAAGACCTAAACTATAAATCTTTAGAAAAAAATGAAGAAAGTGAGTATGCTCTTGAAAATCTCAAAAAGTTAATTAATTACGAGGATGAAGATGGTAGTTTTTTGCCACATAATACAAGTTTTGAGACTGTCAATTCAGATGGTGTTTTCTTCAAGGACGGAAACGGCACAATTATTTCAGTCAATCAAATGAGCGACGGTTATCGTTCGATTTTGAGTATGACTTTTGAATTGATTCGCCAACTCGTGCGTGTTTACGGTTCGGAATTAGTTTTCAAAAATATTGAAAAAGGTGAGATGTTTATTGATTTGCCGGGCGTTGTTTTGGTTGATGAAATTGACGCGCATTTGCATCCGACGTGGCAGACGCGCATCGGGCAATGGTTTTTGAAATATTTCCCGAAACTTCAATTTATTGTTACAACTCACAGTCCGCTTGTTTGTCGCGCCGCTGAAAATGGAAGCATTTGGCGACTTGCCGCGCCCGGAAGCGATGAAAAATCGGGCGAAATTACAGGTTTGGATAGAGAACGGCTGATTTACGGCAATGTTTTAGATGCTTACGGCACGGAAGTTTTCGGCACAAATGTTGCGATTTCCGAAGAATCGGTAAAAAAACAAGAGATTTTGGCTAAATTGAGTAAGAAGAAAATGCTTGACGATATTTCACCCGACGAAGAGGCAAAATTAGATAATTTGAAAAAAGTATTTACAACCGATGCTCCGATTGAACTCTAAAAATTTAACTCAAGCAAGTTTAAATCATTTGTCTTCGCAACAAGGCAAAGTTGATATTTTGGCGACTTTTGAGGAAAAAGCAAAAAAAGCATCTTCGCTTTGGGACGGCAAAAGCGCATCGCAATTTGGTAAAATACGAACGATTTTGAAGGAAATGTGCGTTGCGGTTGAAATCTGCGTTTATTGTGAAAATAACGAAGCCACCGACATCGAACATATTTACCCGAAAAAACTCTATCCCGAAAAAGCATTTACTTGGGAAAATTACGTTTTGGCTTGTGGCAAATGCAATTCACATCACAAATCGGACAAATTCAAAATCTTTCCTTTGCAAAATGCCGCCGATACGGAAGACGTTACGCCGCCGCGCGGAACTTATCGGCAACCTGCAAATGATGACGCTTTGTTTATAAATCAGCGAGCAGATAATCCGTTGGACTTTATCGAACTCGATTTGCTCAATCAAACATTTATTTTTATCGAAAAATTTCCTCAAGGAACGAGAGAATATCACCGTGCGTCTTACACAATTGAACTGCTTGGTTTGAACACAAGAGGCGCGTTGATTGCCGCACGCAGAAATGCCGCGAAATTTTTCATCGGACGTTTGGAAAAATATGTGAATGCGAAAAAATCGAACAATTTTCAAGAATTGAAAGACGCAGTTGATGATTTCGGAACGATTAACGAAACGGAAAACTTTGTTCAGGAACAAAGCAGAATTCTCGAATCAATCAAAAAAGATATTTTGGAAAGTTCACATCCAACGGTTTGGAAAGAATTGATTCGTCAACGCGCCAATTTGCCGAAAACAAACAGATTGTTGAATGATGCGCCCGAAGCGGTGAATTGGTAATTTTTAATGAGCGAAACTGTTACTCAATCAAAATGGCTTTTTTCCCGTGAAGTTGATTTGTCGGTTTTTCTCGGCAGTGCGGTTTTGTCTTTGCTTTTGTTGGTTTTTGGTTGGCAGATCGGGATTTTGAATGATGAGTCGCCGGATTGGACTTGGATTTCGGCGGTTTTGCTGATTGGAATTGCTCACGTTTGGTCAACTTCTTTTCGGGTTTATTTTGATGTCGAGGGATTTAAACGGCGCCTTTGGCCTTATACGCTTGTGCCGATTTTCGGTTATTTGGTCGGTGTTGCGCTTTATTCTGAGGGCGAATTGGTTTTTTGGAAGGCTTTGGCTTTGCTTGCCGTGTTTCATTTTGTGCGTCAGCAATATGGTTGGGTTGCGCTTTATCGGCGAAAATTAGGCGAAAGCGATAGAGTTTCATTTTGGGTTGACACGGTAACGATTTATCTTGCAACGGTTTATCCGCTCGCGTTTTGGATGACATCTTTGCCGCGAAATTTTGAATGGTTTGTTAAGAATGATTTTTTCAGTTTGCCACAAATCGTTGCAACTGTTCTTTTTCCGATTTATATTGCGGCTTTGATCGTTTATTTCGGCAAATCGATTTATCTTTATTTCGCCAAAGGTTTTTTGAATATCGGGAAAGATATTGTCGTTGCAACGACGGCAGTTTGTTGGTATGTCGGGATTGTTTTTTTTAATTCGGACTATGCTTTTACCGTTACAAACGTCATTATTCACGGCGTTCCGTATTTTGCTTTGATTTATTTTTACGCGAAAATGCGGCGCGAAACGGCAGGGAAGTTTTATCAAAAATTAACATCGAATTGGTTCGTGTTTTTGGCGACGCTTTGGGCTTTGGCATACATCGAAGAATTGTTTTGGCATCGCGGCGTGTGGCACGATAAAAATTGGTTGTTCGGCACGAATTGGGAAATCGGCAATTTAAAAACGTATCTTGTGCCGTTGCTTGCCGTGCCGCAATTGACGCATTATGTTCTTGACGGTTTTATTTGGCGCAGAAAATCTAATGAAAATCTGCGCGTGGTTGATTAAATTATGCGGAAAAATTTCATCATAATTTTATTGCTTTCGGTTCTTCTTTCGGCGTGCTCGGAAAAAGAAGATGCGCCGGGAATTTTTTCGTCCGATGAATCGGAAAAAGCCGTTGATCTCGTAACCGAAGCAAACGGAAAACTCCGCGAAATCAAACAACTGCTCAAGGAAAACGAAACTCGTTTGGAAGATTTGAAATCGGCAATGGGCAAGAAAGATACGGCTGAAGTTAAAAAAATTTCCGAACAGCTTATTAATCAAATCGGGCGCGGCACAAACCTCGGAAAAGAGGCTTGGACGAAATTGGATCAGGCGCAAAGTTTGAATATTAACGAAGATTTCAGGAAATATCTGAGCTTGAAATCAAGCAGTTTACTGAAATATGCCGAAGCCTACGAAGAACGCCGCCAGCTTGCGATGCGTTTATACGACAGCTACGACCCAAACAATGCCGACCAAAAAAAAGTCGTCAGCGAAGAATTTGAACGCCGCGAAGAAATTTTTATGAAACTTATGAAAGATGCCGGAGATTTAAGTTCCCAAGCCATTCAACTCGCCAAAGATGCGAACAATAAAAGTAAAAAGTAAATCCTTCGGAAGTAAAAAGTAAAAAGTAAAAAGTTTGAAGAAATTATCTGAAAAGCGTAAAATTATTTTATCTTTAAGAAACGGCTGACGGTAGAATTTCAGACAAAAAGGAGTTATAAAAATGGCAATACGATTAGGCGATGACGCGCCGAATTTTACGGCGCAAACAACACAGGGCGAAATAAATTTTTACGATTATTTGGGCGACGGTTGGGGCGTTTTGTTTTCGCATCCGAAGGATTACACGCCCGTCTGCACAACGGAATTGGGCGAAGCGGCGCGGCTCAAACCCGAATTTGATAAACGAAATGTTAAAGTTATCGGCTTGAGCGTTGACGCGCTCGGTTCGCACGAAGGTTGGGCAAAAGACATCGAAGAAACGCAAGGCACGGCGGTAAATTTTCCGATGATTGCCGACGCGGACAAAACGGTTTCAAATCTTTACGATATGATTCACCCGAATGCCAGCGATACTTTTACGGTGCGCTCGGTTTATGTCATCGGACCGGACAAAAAGGTCAAATTGATGATAACTTATCCGGCTTCAACGGGCAGAAATTTCGATGAAATCCTGCGCGTTATTGATTCTCTGCAACTTACTGCAAAATATAGTGTTGCAACGCCCGTAAATTGGAAAGACGGCAACGATTGCATCATTATTCCCGCCGTAACAAACGAACAGGCAAAAGAAAAATTTCCTGCCGGTTGGAAGGAATTAAAACCATATTTACGAATCACGCCGCAACCGAATAAAACGGCAAAAAGCGAAGGCGCATAATTTTATTAGCTGCGGATTAACGCGCATAACGCAGATAAGATTTTTTTGATTTAATCCGCATTATCCGCCTTAATCCGCGGCTAAAATTTGTTCTAACCTTTCTTCAATTTCTGCAATCTTTCCGCCGCCGCTTCCAAAGTTTCGTCTTTTTTGCAGAAGCAGAATCTGACCTTTTGCGAGCCTAAATTTTTATCGTGGTAAAACGATGAACCCGGCACAACCGCGACACCGATTTCGCGGATTAGATGTTTTGTAAATTCAATATCATTCGCAAAACCAAAGTCCGAAATATCGGTCATCACATAATACGCGCCTTGCGGCATCTCGCATTTGAAACCGTTTTCCTGCAAAATCGGCACGATAAAATCTCGCTTGCGCTGATATTCTTTTTGCAATTCCTTGTAATAACTGTTAGGCAGCGAAAGCGCAAATGCGCCCGCGTGTTGCAAAGGATTCGCCGCGCCAACCGTCAAAAAGTCGTGGATTTTGCGAATCGCGTTCGTAATATCGGGCGGCGCAATCACATAACCGACGCGCCAACCTGTTACGGAATAAGTTTTTGAAAGCGAATTGACGACAACCGTGCGTTCCTTCATTCCGTCAATCGTCGCCATACAGATATGTTTCGGATTGTTCAACGCCATTTGTCCGTCTTCGCGCTTTCCGCGATAAAGAATATGTTCGTAAATTTCGTCAGTAAAGCAAAGCGCGTCAAATTCGATGCAAAGTGCGGCGATAAATTCCAGTTCTTCACGCGAAAAAACTTTGCCCGTCGGATTGTTCGGATTGCAAATGATAATCGCTTTTGTGCGTTCGTTAAAAGCGGCGCGGAGTTCGTCTTTTTCAAAATGCCAGCCGTCTGCGGTTTGATAAAGCGGAACGTGAATTGGCGTTGCGTCCGACAAAATCGCGTCCGGCGCGTAATTTTCGTAAAAAGGCTCAAACAAAATGACTTCTTCGCCCGCGTCAATACACGCCAACATTCCCGCAATCATTCCTTCGGTCGAACCGCAAGTTACGGTAATTTCCGTTTCCGCGTCAACGTCCAAACCTAAAAAAGATTGAGATTTTGCCGCAATCGCATCACGAAACGATTTAACGCCCCAAGTTATCGCATACTGATTATGATCGTCCGCAATCGCTTCCATCGCCTTTTGCTTCACCGTTTCGGGCGCAGCAAAATCGGGAAAACCTTGCCCCAGATTCACCGCGCCATATTTCGCCGCCTCACGCGACATCTCCCGAATCACCGATTCGGTCAAACTCAAAGATTTTTGGGAAATTCGGTTTTTCATTTGTTTTGGCTGTGTCATAAAACCTCAAAGAATTAAAACTACATATTTTCAAAATAATAATTTGATAGTTGTTATCTTAATATTTTTATCTATTATTTTCTGCACCTTACTTCGAAAAGTTGGACTAAATTTAAAAGTTGCTACATTGTTTTCGTGTTCTATTCTTATGAAATCATTTCCCATAATATCAATGTTGAGTGAATTGTTTTCTTTCCATTAATTATTCGGATTGTAATGCAATAAAAACTAGAATTATGAGAAAAAGCCAGAATATTATTCTCGTTAAAACAGAAGTTGCGCGTGAGCAATGGCAAACGCGCACACGCCGAATAATCCGCAATTGCTTACACGTGGCTTCTGCAATGTCGCAAAATGGTTACGATTTCTTACTTTTGAGATATTTTTTCGGAATCTTTGTATCGGCGGATTCGGCTTGCCAATAAATCGTTACAACCCACCAACGCTTGCCATCGTTGAGAAGCTGAAAACTGTTGATGCCGCGCATAAACGGATCTTTGTCAGTAGATTTTCGGAAAGCCGCATAAGTCGAAAAAACTTGTGCTATATTGCCGTAAAAATCACCGCGACGTGCAATTTCCTTTTCAAAGAATCCGTCTTTTTCCATCGTCGGTGAAGCACGTTGAATATATTCTTCAACCGTCAAAGCGCGTGCGCCCGTAACGCCTGTGTTCGGATTTTTGCCTGTCGGAATGAGCCGCGCCGACGGATGAAACAATGTGCGGAATCTGTCCCAATCGCGTTTTACGCCCGCATCGCCCGAAATCACTTCATAGACGGCTTTCATAATCGAATCAACCGAAGCAACGTCCGCCGGATTTGCTTCTTTTACAATAGCCGTCTGCGCCGAAATTGCTTGAATAAAAAATAAACTCAGAATAATCGTTAAAAATGTTCTTTTCATAGTGTGTTTTATTACGTTCGGCGAAATATTTAGTTTCCAATCACGGAAATTCTCAATAAATCTTTTTGACGAACCTCAAAGTTGTTGTAAAATACACGCGAATTCTTTTTATTAAAATTATCAGAAAAAATTATGGCAGAACCAATATTAGTAGCGAAAAAAGACGCGAAAGAATGTTATCTATTACCCGATAAAGCGAATCGGCACGGACTTATCACAGGCGCGACCGGAACGGGTAAAACTATTACTTTACAAAGACTTGGCGAAAGTTTCAGCAAACTCGGCGTGCCGGTTTTTATGGCGGACATCAAAGGCGATTTGACCGGAATTTCGCAAATCGGCGGCGGCAATCAGCGGGTTGACGACCGTTTGACGATGCTCGGTCTGAAAGAAGGTTTCGAATTTTCAAATTGTCCGGTTACGCTCTGGGACGTTTTTGGCGAACAAGGTCATCCGCTTCGGGCGACGATTTCGGAAATGGGACCGATGATGCTTTCGCGCGTTCTTCAACTCAACGATACGCAATCGGCAGTTTTGACTTTGTGTTTCAAAATTGCGGACAACGGCGGGATGATGTTGTTGGATTTCAAAGACTTACGCGCTTTGTTGCAATATGTCGGTGAAAATGCCGAACAGTTTCAAGCTGAATACGGCAATGTTTCAAAGGCTTCGGTCGGCGCGATTCAGCGCGGGTTGATTGAACTCGAAGCGCAAGGCGCGGAACAATTTTTCGGCGAACCGGCGGTCAATCTCGGCGATTTTATGCAGACGATTGGCGGCAAAGGCGTGATAAATGTTTTGGCGGCGGACAAACTTTTTAATTCGCCGAAACTTTATTCGACGTTTTTATTGTGGCTTTTGTCAGAACTTTTTGAAATGTTGCCCGAAGCCGGAGATTTGGAAAAACCGAAATTAGTATTTTTCTTTGACGAAGCGCATTTGCTTTTTAACGATACGCCGCAGGCTTTGGTTGATAAAATCGAGCAAGTCGTGCGTTTGATTCGTTCAAAAGGTGTCGGCGTTTACTTCGTAACGCAAAATCCGGTTGATATTCCCGAAAGCATCTTGGGACAACTCGGAAATCGCGTCCAACACGCGCTTCGCGCCTTTACGCCGAAAGATCAAAAAGGCGTTCGCGCGGCGGCGGAAACTTTTCGTCAAAATCCCGAAGTTAATGTCGAAACCGCAATTACCGAACTCGGAGTCGGCGAAGCGTTGGTTTCTTTTCTTGACGATAAAGGCACACCGACAATGGTCGAACGCGCTTTCGTCATTCCACCGCACAGTCATATCGGCGCAATTTCGCCCGAACAACGTCAGCAACTTATGGCAAATTCGCTCGTTGCAGGGCAATATGAAACGGTGGTTGACCGCGAATCGGCGTATGAAATGCTGAAAGCAAAATCAGAAGCGGCAGCGCAAGCGGCACAAATCCAACTCGAAACCGAACAAGCCGCAGAACAAGCCGAACGCGAAGCCAAAGAAGCTCAAAAAGCCGAAAAAGCCTCAAATTCCGGCGGCGATTCGGCATTTGAAGCATTTACAAAAAGCGCGGCTCGCGCCGTCGGCAGTAATGTCGGACGACAAATCGTGCGCGGCGTTTTAGGAAGCATTTTCGGCGGCTCGTCATCGAAGAAAAAATCTTCTTGGTGGTAAATGAATTAATTTAGCCGCAGATTAACGCGGATTTCGCGGATAAATCAATGAAAAATCTGCGTCATCTGCGTTAATCTGCGGCTAAATTTTCTTACACATATTTACACAACTTGCGGATAACTCTAATTATCTGTTTGCATAAAAGATTGACGATTATCAACTCTTGTTTCGAGCGAATTTTGAATGTTTTGCGGCAAATTCGATAAGAAATTATAACCTGTTTTTTGTTCGATTTGGCGGACGGTTGTTCGATAATCGCGCCAATTTTTATCTTTAATTCCTTTGACATTCGGCATATCAACGGCAATAACGCGCGTATCTTTGTTTATTGCCGAAAAATCTGCGCCCGGCGGTAAAACAATAATTATTTTCCAAAAATTTGTCGGCACGGTGATCTTATTTTTTACCTTTCCGCCTGCACCATATTGTCCGGCGATAATGTAAAGCGTTCCGTCACGCCGCGCCATACTGCGCGAATAAGTTTCTAATTTTTCCCACGGACCTTGATTCAAATCGGGCGTTTGCGGCGACATATTCGTCATCAAAAACGTCGCGCTGTTTGCTTCCAGCGAACTTGAACGATCCGCCGAAGGGCAAATATGTCCGCGATCAAAACCGCTTCCCGAATAATCCGAAGGCAAAATTCGCGTCCAATTTCCGGGCAAACGATCATCGGGGCGAAAATCATTTTGACGATTCGCACTTCCGAAATCACCTTTTGATAAACTCCACGCAACCCAATTTGCCAGACCTTTTTCACGGTTGTAAGAAAGCGCGAAATAATCGTTTTGCATCAAAAAATTATCAGGATTATTTGAAGCATTCGATGGATTTCCCAATGCTAAATGACCGCTGCTTTGCGTCGGTTGCGGAGTTGCTTCATTTTGTGGCGCGGGCTGATTCGGATTAATTTCGGACAATTTTTCGTTGATTTTACTTCCTGCCCAAACACAGGCAAGAATTGCCACGAGAAGAATTATCAAAACAATGATGCCGCCGATAATTGCTTTCGATTTCATATCAATTCAATTTATCATAAACGATGTGTTATCGTTAAAGTTTGAGCGAAAATGAATAAAACCGCCGAAAAAATTCATCTTACCGCCTTCGCGCCAAACGAACTCGCTGAATTTATGCAAAGCATCGGCGAGCCGAAATATCGGGCGTGGCAGATTTTTAAACAAATTCACGAACGACGTTTGTTAAATTTCGATGAAATGACGGATTTACCGAAAACTTTGCGCGAAAAATTGAATGAAACAGCAACGGCAACGACTTTGAAGGTCGAATCGCGTTATGTTTCGACAGATGGAACGCGCCGATTTTTGATGAAAACTCACGATAATTTTCCGGTTGAAACGGTTTTTATTCCAACCGAATCGCGCGATACGATTTGTTTTTCGTCGCAATCGGGTTGCCCTTTGAAATGCGATTTTTGTTTGACGGCAAAACTCGGATTATTGAGAAATTTGACCGTCGGCGAAATTATTGAGCAGATAATTGTTGTCTTAAATGACGTTTACGGTGTCGGCGCAGAAACTCCGCACGGCACAAATCTCGTCGGAATGGGCGCGGGCGAACCGTTTTTAAATTTTGAAAACCTGATAAAATCGCTCGAAATTATGTCGGAAAAAGACGGACTTTTCATTGTTCCGAATCGCGTTACGGTTTCGACGGCGGGAATTGTGCCGAAGATTTACGAATTTGCAAAACTCGAAAAACGTCCGCATTTGGCGATTTCGCTTTCTGCGCCGAATGATGAATTGCGTAATAAGTTGATGCCGATAAACAAGCGTTGGAATATTGAAGAATTGTTAAAATCGGCGCAGGAATTTCAAAAATCTCTGCGGCGCGGCGAACGATTTACGTTTGAATATGTTTTGCTCGGCGGCGTGAACGATTCGGAAAAAGACGCGATTGATTTGGCAAATTTATTAAAAAAATACGATTTGAAAAAAGTAAAAATCAATATTATCGCTCATAATTCTGCCGAACCGCTTAAATATCAACCGCCGAATCGTGAGCAAATTCAACAATTTAAAGATACTTTAGAATCAAAAGGTGTTTCGACTTATTTGCGAACGCCGCGCGGACGCGACATTTACGCCGCTTGTGGGCAATTGGCGGCGAAATCAAGCGTTTAGAGTTCACGCTTCAGCGTGTGAACCGCCAACGAAACGCGGCGGTCGGCAAACTAAAGTTTGGATTCTGAACTTTAATTTATGGAAATTTTAATTGTCGGCTTAGTCATCGTGGCTTTGATGGTTTATGGTTCGACGAAACTGAAAAAATATACGGCGGCGCAGTTTGAGCGCGAAGAAATTGACGAGCAAGAATTCTCGCTCGTCAAACCTGAAGGCTTTTTGCACGTTTTGAATGAATCTAAATTTGCGTTTTATGCGTATTCAAAAGAGTTTGGCAAAGCCGAAGCGGAAGAAATGCGTCAGGCGGAAATTTTTATCGAATTTTTTGCCGATAAAACTCTCGCAGAAGTTTGCGAAGGAATAAAAACGAGCGCGGAAAAGATTGTATATTTTGAAGATGAAGGCAAAGAGTATTTGATTGAAACTGAAAAAACAGTTGACGAAATCGTAGTTGACGAAATCTATAAAATAGTTGAAGGTGAAAAAATTTATCAGTTGAAAATTTCGGTTTTGAACAACATCAGAGCAGAATACGAAGAACGAATTGAAACAATTTCAGATAGTTTTCGCATAAAATAAAGCAATCTTGATTGCCGAAAAATTCATCATTCATTTCGAGTAAAGTTATGAAAAAAATTATATTTACAAGTTTATTTTTGGCATTGGCATTTATTTTTACCGGCGAAGCAAACGCGCAATCCGTGAGCGGCGCAATCGGCACGATCAAGCGCGGCGGCACGACACGCGGCACGGTTACGCTCAATATTCCGGGCGGTTTGCACGTTAATTCAAATCGTCCGGGCAGCGAATACGCCATTCCGACAACTGTCAGCGTTACTTCGCCCGGAATCAAAGTCAGCGTCGTTTATCCGCGCGGAAAAAACCGAAAATTCAGCTTTTCCGAAGACACAATTAATGTTTATGACGGACGCACGACGTTCAATTTCAGTGTTACTGTTCCCGCAAATTTCAAAGGAAATTCCGTAAAATTTCGCGTCGTTGTCCGCTATCAAGCCTGCACCGACGAAGTTTGTTATCAGCCGAAATCGAAAGAAATCACGCTGACTGCAAATGTAAAATAGGTTTTAGCCGCAGATGAACGCGGATAACGCGCCTTAAAATCAGATAAAAAAATCCGCGCTATCCGCATTCATCTGCGGCTAAAAATTTATTGGTTTTTAATCCTTACTCGAATAATCTTATCGCCGCGCACGATTGCGTCAACGACTTTCATATCGGCTTCGTTCACGCGCCCGAAAACGGTGTAACCGCCGTCGAGATGCGGTTGCGGCGAATGCGTTACGAACCATTGCGAACCGCCCGTATCTTTGCCCGAAAGTGCCATTCCGACTGTGCCGCGTTCGTATTCGAGCATATTTAATTCGCATCGAATCGAATAACCCGGACCACCGTTTCCGTCGCCGCGCGGATCGCCGTCCTGCATCACGAAATTCGGCACGACGCGGTGAACTTCCAAGCCGTTAAAATAATTTTTCTGTGCAAGTTTTATAAAATTATCAACCGTCAAAGGCGCGTCTTCGGGCATTAAATTTATCGTGAAAGTGCCTTTTTCCGTTTCAAAAATCGCTTTCACAGTTCCATTTTTACGCGAAACGGCGCGAGTGTAGTCGGCGTTCGTGTTTAAGATTTGTCCTTGTTTTGTGCCGGTTTTTGCGGCATAAAGTTTGAGCGTTGCGGCTTTTGCTTCATAATTTGGAAATTTTTCCGCCAAATCATTTTGTTTAATCAAATTTACGGCAAGTCGGCGCACGAGAAAATCCGGCGCATCAAGCGCGAGTTTCAAACTCGGAATTGCATTGAGTTTATCCAATTTTACAAGAGCCGAAAGAATTGCAAACTGTGCATCGTTAGAATCTTTATCGGTTTTAAGTGATTTTTCAAAAGAAATTTTTAAGGTTTCCGTATTTTCTTTCGATGCAGATTGTTCGCCCAAAATCTCGGCAATCGCGGCGCGAATAAACAAATCTTCTTCGGTTTCGAGCATCGGGCGCAAAATTCCCGAAGTATTTTCAGATTTGAACGCCGCAAAAGCGCGAAGTAAATCGGGAATTGACAAATTCATTTTATCGGCGGTTTTCTCTTTTGCGTCAAAACTGATCCATTCACCGATTATTTGAACAAATAAAATCCGAACCTTTGATTTCAATTCGTTATTTTCGGCGTTTGATTCGAGATTAGCAATTTCGCCCAAACCTTGATAAGCGGCGGAATGCGTGCGCCAATCTTTACCGAAATTTTCTTTAGACAATGTTTCGACATAAGTTTTCGGCGCAATTTTCGCAAGTGCGATTTCGATTTCGGGCGATGTAAATTTATCGGCTTGGCGGAAATCTTGCAGAAACTTAACGGCTTTTTCATTATTCGTATTCGGCAAAATTCTACTCAAAGTCGTTGCGATTTCGAGTAATTCGTTTTTCTCGGACGGATTGGCAAACTTAGATTTTTTATAATCTGCGAAAAGTTTTTCGCCCGTTTTTATTAAATCTTCAACAGCTTCCGCATTTTTCAAACTGCCGAGCGAGCGAATTGCCGAAACGCGCACACGCGAATCTTTGTCTTTTGTCGCTTTGTCGAGCAAAACGATAAATGTCGCTTTATCTTCTGATATGCCGAGCGCACGTGCTGCATTTGCTCGAACCATTGGTTCAGTATCGGTCATTAACAATGCCAAAAAAATATCTCCGAAATTTTTCGAGCGAAGTCTGACAAGAGTATTTCCCGCATCGGTGCGAATTCGCGCATCGGAATTTGTCAAAAATTTTCCTACAATTAAATCGCCACCTTCAGGACGAACGCGCAAAATTGCCGTCAAACCGAGTAAAATAGTTTCACGGTTTTGCTTTTTGCCGAGTTCGAATTCGATATTCAAAACATCTAAAATCACTTCGCCCAATAATTTCGATTTTCCGTCTTTCGGATTTGCCGCCGCAATTTTTCCGGCGGCTTCGACGGCACGAGCGCGAATTGATTCATTGATTTTTGTATCGTTCAAGATGTTCAAAATCGCGTCTGCCGACTTTATTGATTCGATTTCGCCGATCGCAAACGCCGCCATCGCGCGAACTTCGTCGTCTTTATCTTTTTCCAAAAGTGTTATAAGTAAAGGAATTGCAGCTTCGTTTCCGATGCGTCCGGCGGCAAGTGCGGCGCGTGTGCGAATATGCGCGTCCGGCGATTTCATCAAAGTTTCAAGCGTTTTATCAAATCGAAGTTCATCTTCGGCACGGACGATTTGCACCAAAGTTTTAATCGGAACGTGCGCCGAAACAATTGCGGAAAGAGAAATAATTGCAAAGAAAACGGATAATAATTTTTTCATTTTTGACCTTTTCGGAAGAATCTTGTGCAAAAGAATTTTACGCGAGTTTCGCATTGAATGCCAAATGTTTGCGATTTGCCGAAAACTTCTTACGATTTTTTTAATTTGCGTTTATAATCAAAGTGAAAATGTTAGATAAAATTTTGAGAGGTATTTTCGGATGAAATTTACACGAATCGTTTCCGCATTTTGTTTAATCAGCTTTTTTCTAGTCAGTTTTATTTTTCCGCAAAATAAATCGAAGGATAAAAAATCTAAAGAAAAACCTGTTGTAGTCAAAGCTAACGTCGCCGTTTTAGATACGAACGGAAATCTTGTCAACGATATAAAACTCGAAAATTTGACAGTTTTTGAAGACGGCATCGAGCAAAAAATTACATACTTTGCTCAAAAAGAGCCGATTTTGAATTTGGTTTTAGTTTTTGATAACACGGGTTCGATGAGAAAAAATTTTGATGAGATATTCAAGATAAGTTCAGTATTTGGAGACCTTTTTTTGCTCGATAAGAATGAGGTTTTCGTTGTGCGTTTTGTTGACAGCGATAAGATAGAAATCAAACAGGAATGGACTTCGAGCAAAAAGGACGCACAGGAAGCGATTGATTTAATGTATATCGAAGGCGGACAATCAGCAATTTTAGACGCGGTTTATCTTTCAGCCGAAACGCTTCTGGCGCGTGAGAAACACGTCAAATCGAAACGCTATGCGATGCTTCTGATTTCCGACGGCGAAGACCGCGACAGCTATTACGATTACAAACAGACAATCGCTCTTTTTGGCGGAACGGATTTACAAGTTTTTCTGCTTTCATTTGCCGAAACTGCGCCGAAAGATAAAAAAGACGCGCGTTTTTTAACTCATCTTTTAACTTTGGAAACAGGCGGAACAGCCTATTTGATGCCTAAAAAATTTACGCAAAACGACATTATCGAAGCTTTGAAAAAAATCGCCGGAGAACTGCGTTCGCAATATGTTATCGGCTATACTTCGACCAATCAAAAACGTGATGGTTCGATGCGAAAATTAACCGTTCAAGTCGCTGACAGCGAAAAAGGCGAAAAACGACAAGGTTTTATTCGGGAAGGTTTTGTCGTGCCGAAAGATTAGAATTTATCGAAAGAAATTAAAATGTTGAAAAAATTATTTGTTATCACACTTATCTTAAATTTGCTCGGTTTGCCGGTTTTTGCTCAATCAAAGCAAAAAGTTTCTTTGCTTTTAACAAACGGCAAGGTTTTTACGGCTGATGAAAAATTTACGTCTGCGGAAGCGGTGGCGATTGACGGCGAAAAAATTGTCGCGGTCGGTTCGACGAAAGATTTGCGGGAAAAATATTCCGCTGTCAAAGAAATAGATTTGCAGGGAAAACTCGTAACGCCCGGATTTAATGACGCGCACGTTCATTTTTTTCGCGGTGCGTTGTCGCTTTTGACGGTGAATTTGTTTGAATCAAAATCGGCGGACGAAGCGGCGGCGCGTGTCGCGGCGAAAGTTAAAGAAACAAAACCGAATGAATGGATAATCGGGCGCGGTTGGGATCATACGCTTTGGGGCGGAAAATTTCCTTCGCGGGAAGTTTTGGACAAAGTTGCGCCGAATAATCCGGTTTTTCTCGTGCGCGTTGACGGTCATATCGGTTGGGTAAATTCAGCGGCGTTGAAATTGGCGAAAATTGATAAAGCAACGAAAAATCCCGAAGGCGGCGAAATTGAACGCGATGCAAACGGCGAAGCGACCGGAATTTTAAAGGAAACTTCGCAAGATTTGGTTTCCGCGTTGATTCCGCAACCGACTGCCGAACAGCAAAATAAAGGAATGGAACTCGCGCTTAAAATGGCGCGTGAATACGGAATAACAAGCGTTCAAGACAATTCGGGTTATGAAACAACGAAACTTTACCGCACATTTTTGAAGGCTGATAAATTAACCGTGCGCGTCGCCGAATGGCAGGATTTTGAAGATTCGATAACGGAATTAAAACGCCAACGCACCGAATTTGCGTCGTTCAAAGATAATCCTTCGCGTTTGAAATTAACCGCGTTAAAAGGCTATGTTGACGGAACTTTAGGCTCGAAAACCGCCGCTATGCTCGCGCCTTTTTCCGACGACAAAGGAAATTCGGGAATTCCGCGCCGTCCGCAAGAAGAATTGACAAAAATGATTGTCGAACGTGACAAAGAAGGTTTTCAAATTGCGCTTCACGCGATTGGCGACAGAGCGAATCGAATGGCTTTGGACGGGTATGAAACGGCGAAAAAAGGGCGAGATGAAAAATCAAAAGCTGAATTTGAAAGAAATAAAGATGTCTTAAGTCGTCCGACCGGAGGCAATTTAGGACAATCTTATGATGGAACAACTTTAAGAAAAGGCGAATTTACTTTCAGCGAGGCTTATCGTGAATTTTTAAATCCTTTGCGTCATCGAATCGAACACGCGCAGGTTGTAAATCCATCCGACATTAAGCGTTTCAATGAACTTAACATTATCGCTTCGATGCAGCCGACGCACGCGATTTCGGATAAGCGTTGGGCAGATTTGCGGCTTGGCGAATATCGAGTTTTGGGCGCGTATGCTTGGCATTTTATGAAATCTTACGGCGTTCATGTTCCGTTCGGCACGGATTTCCCCGTCGAATCAATCAATCCGTATCAAACGCTTTACGCCGCCGTTTCGCGCCAAGATGCCGACGGCGAACCTTTCGGCGGTTGGCAACCGCAAGAACGTCTTTCGATG
>CALMEH010000743.1 GCA_937863115.1 uncultured Acidobacteriota bacterium | reverse complement strand
CACAATTTTTTCGGTAATCTGCAATTTTCGGTTGATAACGAAACGCTTTTTTTTTGCAATGAGAAGAGTTTTGACGCAGGAGGAACACTTTTTCAAGTTTCGCGTTTTGGCGGCGCGGCGCGGAAAATCGCTGAAAATGTCTGGAGTTCGCCGGGATTTTCACCCGATGGAAAACGGATGGCTTTTATGCGTTTTGCGCCTGCCGAAGTGCGTTGGATTTTGGTCATAAAAAATCTCGAAACGGCGGAAGAAAAAAATCTCGTTTCGCGCGATTCGCCTTTCACACTCTATCGCATAGGCTTTCCCGCGTGGTCGGCAGACGGCAAAAAAATTGCTACCGTTGAGCAAACGCCGAACCAGAAAAAAGTTTCCAATCTCATCATTGTTGACACCGAAACGGGCGAAACGGAAACGCTCAACACGGCACGGCTCACGCAAATCGAACAAGTCGCGTGGCAACCGCAAAACAAAGGTTTAATCATCGTGGGGCGCGAAGACAATCGCCATTTTCAGCTTTGGAAAATGGCGCAACCGAACGGCGAACTGCAAAGAATCACCAATGATTTGAACATCTACCGCACGCTTTCGCTGTCGCAGGACGGCACGAAACTTCTGGCGCGGCGGCAAACGATTTCTTCGCATCTCTGGACAGCGAAAACCGGCGATTTGGAGAATCAGAAACAAATAACCTTCGGCAATCTAAACCGCGACGGCGGCAGCGAAGGAATCGTTTGGACGCACGATAATCAAAAAATTATTTACTCATCACGCATTACCGGAAATGTTGATTTATGGTCAGTAAATACAGAAGACGGCACGAAAAAGCAACTGACTGAAAACGCCGGAACGCGCAATGATCAACCTGTGTTTTCGCCAGACGAAAAATTTATTTACTTTACATCTTCGCGCACCGGCACGCGCCATATTTGGCGCATTGACGGCACAGGCGAAAATCCTGTGCAGATGACCTTCAGTGAAAAAGATGTCGAATTTAATCCGGCAGTTTCGCCCGACGGCAGTTGGCTTTATTTCATCAAAAAGGGGGTGAATCAAAACGCCGTCTGGCGCAAATCTTTGACGGACGAGCGGCTCGAACAAGTAACCGAAAACGGCACATTTGCACCCGACCGTTGTTTGCTCTTTTCGCCCGACGGAAAATGGCTCGTCTTCATCAATCTGACGGAAAAAAACGACGGCAACAAAACCCGCCAATTCGTCTTCGTTTCCATCGACAAATCCGCTGCCACCCGATTTTTTAACCTAACCGCAACCGTTTCGGGAATTTATTGGAAACCGGACGGAAAATCGTTCGATTACGTCGAAAATTTGTCCGAAGATGCGAAAATCTGGCGGCAAAATTTTGACGGTAACGAAGAACCGCAAGTCATTCTAAGCCTGCCGAAAACACATCTCAACGACCTCGCTATTTCGCCCGACGGCGAAAATATCGTCTTCGCTCGCGGCAAAGACAACAACGATGTGATACTTCTGAAAAACTTCGAGTAAAAATTAAGAAAACATTTTTCATTTTCCATTTGATATTTGTCATTTTTCATTTACAGAAGAACGCCGCAAACACAATGACAAATGAAAATAAAAAATGGAAAATGGTTACTGTTTCAGCGAGATTTCCAGAGTAAAATCCGCATCGGTCAAACCATCTGCGCCCGCTACGCCGATAATCACGTTGTATGGATTTTGAATGGCATTCAGCATAACTGTTCGCGCTTCGGTTTGGGTTTTTCCTTTTTTCGGATAATCCCATTTGTGGTCGGCTTCGCACGTTACCGCACTCGCTAAATCTTCGGGCAAAATCGTTTTATTAGCCCCAATCTCGTAAGCATAAAGACTTAAATTCTTGCTTGCGTCTTTCGGCTTGACCGTAATCGTCATAATTGAGCGCGTCGGAATTGCCGTCGAAAAGAAAACGTGATTGCCGTTAAACTTCGCGTTCTGCGTCGCCGGAAAACACGCAATCGAACTCGACGAAGCCCAACTCAAACTCGAAAGTTTCGCGCCGTTTTTCAGCGAACCTTCAACCGTTACCGTTTCATTGGCAACGCTCGTAACTGCCGTAATGCTCGGCTTCTTTTGCGCGAAAACGCTCATCGAAAATACCAAAATTGTTATCAAAAAAATTGTTAATTTCATCTCAAATTTCTCCTAAAAATCTAATTACATTTTGCTTGACCTTTGAAACTTCCGTCTTTCAACTTCGCCAGACATTTGTTCATACAAGTTACAGTTACAAAATCCAAAAACGATTTGTCGTGATACATATATTCTTTTTTCGTCGGATTTTTGACTTCTTTGCTTTTCGGCGAATCAAGCCAAATCCGATAACGCGCATCAACTTCTTGGTCGGCTTCCAAACAATAAAGATTGCAACTGTTTCTCTGCGCCTCGTCCGCGTCCTTGCCTTTGCCGCTAAATGTTTTGCCGTCCGCGATCACCTCGCCCGTGCAAGGCGTTTTTGAAGAACTGCACGATAAAACCGCGAGTAATAAAACTACCGTTACCAAAAACATCGAAAATTTGTTTGTCCGATTCATAATTTTACCCTTAAAATTGCAATTACAATCCGGCTTCTTTTGCACAATCGGCGTTTAATTTAGTAACATCGCCCATCGGAATTTTGCCTTGGTCAACAGGATTCGGGCTTAAAGCAATGACTTTGTTCAAATAGCAAGTGCAAAGTTTTTCGACCTTCGCCGGATCGTCTTTTTGTCTGCCGAATTTGCAGTTTTTAACTGCATTATCTTTGTCTTGCGATGTCCATTTCGAATCATCAACTTTTGTTGTAGTTGTCGAAGCCGAATTAGTCGAACTTCCGCCACCGCAAGCATTTAGCAAAACTGTTAAAGCAAATATCAAATTAATCGTCAATAATCTTTTCATAATTTTCGTCTCCTGAATTTTTACTACTTTCGCTAATAGTGTAGAAAAGCGAAAAAACATTTCACTAAACCGCGAAACACGCAAAAAATGCGAAAGAAAACCAAATAGATTTCGGTCTTTTTTCGCGTTTTTTCGCTTGTTTCGCGGTCTATTTCGGATTTACACGGAATTGAAAGTCGGCGGCAGATTCTTCTTCGTTTTGCGGATTAAAGCCGTAAAGTTTGAGAATATAATCGCCGCGTTTTAAGTTTTTGGACGGAACAAATGCGTTGATTTTTGAGTTTCGCGCCCGTAATTTGCCGCTTCGATAAATGATATTGCCGTTTTGGTCAACAATTTCGGCGCGATATGTTTGATAGTCTTGACTTTCGAGATTCAGCACCAAACTTGCGCCTTGCGCGTTTTTCGGTAAATTCAGTTCGTTCGTTTTCCCTTCCGAACGAACTCCGCCCGCAAACAACGCCAGCACCGGATTCGATACAATTTCTTTCGATTTTTCCTCTTGTTTTTTCGG
>CALMEH010000742.1 GCA_937863115.1 uncultured Acidobacteriota bacterium | reverse complement strand
CAAAGAATCGCGCTCATACTGCGTTTCGGTCTGCTCGATAATGCGCCGCGAAGATTTTCCGCCCGACACAATCCATCTCGACAAAATCTTAGAAAACGCGCCCGAAATTCTCTCAAACGGCGGAACGTGCCTCGCCGCGCCCGACGGCGAATGGCTCATCAAACCATTTATCACAGAAGAAAAACTCATCATCGCCGAAATCACACACCAAAAAGTCCGCGAAGAACGCCAAAACCTCGACATCGCCGGACACTATTCGCGCCCCGACGTTTTGCAGTTAAAAGTAAATCGTGAACGGCAGAAAATAGTTGTGATTAACGATTAAATGACAGATTTAAGTGTTTGAATAAGTTTAAGTCTTTCCAAAGTCTAATATTTCTTGTGGTGGCTTAAAGTTTTCGTTAATCAAATATTCTGGTTTGTAACGATTATTCTTATTGAGATTGGTAACGAAATCTTTTTCTTCTAGTCGGTTAAATATTGTTCTGACTTTTCTTTTATAATTTTGATAATCTTTCTCATCTGTAACGGTAATATTTTTCTTGAAATACAAATAAGCAGAGATTGAATATGCCGTTACAGTTTTGATTTTGCTGAAGTAATTATGCAAATAAATTGAATTTAATACTTCTTTATAATCGTTTGAAAGCAAATCATAATGACTGCTGAAAATATCATATAATTCCTGACTGAAATCTGTTTTTGAAAGGGTTCGGTCAACTAAATAAATTGGATAAATTCTTGTGCTTGCTTGATGTTTAAAAATCAAACCTTTTTCCTCTAAATCAGAGATTACAGCAAAGTGATTATTATCTGGCGTTAGGAGAATCGTATATTTTTCTTGTCGGTTTAATTTTTCAGATTTATACAAATAAATAAGAATTATTTTTTCTTCGTCAGTCAGTTCACGTCTATTTAATTTTTCATAAATATAACCCGAAAATCCATCTAACCAAAGTTTTGACTCTTCATCATAAACCTTACCCTTAGGAACAACTAAACTGACATCATTTTCACTATGAAACAAAAAATATGGAACATTTATTTCATTGTCTAAACAAGCATTTGTTAATGATGCCATGCCGAAACCTTGACCTTCCCATTTATCAAAAACTTTTAATATGTCTGCGAGTTTTGGGTTTCTGGCTTTGGCAATTGGGATAATTCGTCGAATTTTTATGCTGTCGGCATCAATAACAATTTGTTGATCTTGGCGAAAACTTCCCGGATTTCTAACTTCAATGCTTTGATTCGGTTTGATATTGATATTGACAAATTTGTTCACGCTGTAATCGCGGTGAGCTAACGCATTGTTTATAATTTCACGAACAAGTTGTTCCGGATATTCAGGAAGTTTTTGTCCGCCTTTTTCATAGCTTACGCCTACTTGTATATTGTTGATAACAAACCTAAAAGCAGATTCCATTAATGGAACAATATTGTCTTTGAGAACTTTTTTGTTCTGAGCTACTTGAAGTTTGGAGTCAACAAAACAATCTACTTGGCAACGACCTTCGACAAAATCATAAATGTTTCGTCCACAAACTAACATCCCTAACAAAGTTGGCTGATTATTGATAACAAAACTTTTTTTGTTAAGAAAAGAAAAGGCTGAATTTAAATCTGACTTAAGCGTTTCAATTATTGTTCCCTGACTGTTGAGTTTATGAAGATAGTTGTTTAATTTTCCTTCAATATCAAGGTCTTCTAACACAGCTTTGTCAACAACTTTTAATTCTCTGGCGTTTTTAATATCTTCTTTCCATTCTTTATGAGAAAGCAATTTATCATCCTTAATTACTTCATCGCTTGCCAGTCTTCGTTCACGCGCAACCGCCTTAAAAAAAACATACTTCTCGTCTTCGGGTAACTTATCGACATAAACGACACAAACTCTTTTATTCAACAAGTCGTAAATTTCTGGTTTGGGCAGGTAATCATTCAAATCAAATTTTAACTTATCTCCATTTTCATCAGTAAATTTATTAACACAATCTCTAATATTAGTTTCAAAATTTTCATTATAACCGGGAAATGTATAAGACTTATTTTGATGTTCTTTTATACCGATGATAATAATTCCGCCGTCAGTATTAAGAAATGCACAAACACTCTCATAAAAAGACTTCCATTCTCCACCAGTTGATAGAGATTTTAATTCAACTCTTTCCGTTTCAACTGATTTGAAAGTATTTGTTTGTAAACAATCTTCGAGTTGTTTAAGTATTTTCTCAACCGCTTTCATAGAAACATTTTACCACTATTCTTTAATATTCATATTGGACTTAAATAATTGTATCTACTAAAAACTCACTTTTCTAACCAATCAATCAAAATTGCTTCCTGTTTGTGCAGAGTGTTTTCGGGTTATGCGCTTCTTTGGCGCAAATCCATCGAAAAATAATATTGCGACCGCGAAAGTTGTTGTATAATGATTGCGTTTATAAGATTATTGGCTGTTAAAAGAACTCGTAATTTTAATTCCGAAAAGGTATCGGGGGAAATTTTATGAAATATTGTCCGCGTTGTCAGAATACTTATACCGATGAGAGTTTGCAGTTTTGTTTGCAGGACGGGGCGGTTTTGCTCGGTTCGGCGGACAATTTGCCGATGCCGACAGTAGATTTTAGCGAAAGGGAAACGGTCGTGCGACAAAAAGCGGAGACGTTTGAATTGCCGCCGACTCGTGTAACGCAAGGCGCACGAGTTGAGCCGGAAGCGAAAAAATCATACACGATTCCGGCAGTGATTGTTACGGCGTTGGCGATGTGTGTTTTATTCGGAGGCGTGTTTGTGGTTTGGCAAATGCTTGGTGCTTCGGACAAGATTGACGTTAAAAATAATAAGACCGCTACACCGACAATAACGCCGACTATTAACAACACGCCGAACGTCAATGAACGCTGGCAACCGACGGATTTTAACGCAAGTTTGAACGGCGAACGGCTGACTTTTTATCAGGGAACAACACACGAACAATGCAAAACAGACTGCGACAAAAATCCGAACTGTGCCGGATTTGGGCTTGTTCGTGCGGGTTTTTATAACGCCAACGATCCGCCGATGTGTTATCTGCTCTCCAAAGTTACAAGTTCGACACCTTCAGCGTGTTGTATCTCTGGCATAAAGAAAGGTGAGAAGTGAGAAAATAAAAACCACGAAATAACACGAAATAGCACGAAAATAATTAACTTTTTTTCGTGTCTTTTTGTGTTATTTCGTGGTTAATTTTACTCATATTTTTTCACACAACTTGGTATCAGACATCGCCTTATTTTTTTAACCAATCAATCAAAATCGCTTCCTGTTTGTGCAGAGCATTTTCGGGTTTTACGTCTTTTATTTTGGTCATCGGGAATTTGAAGAAAACGCCGACTTCTTCGAGAACGCCTTTTTCATTGCGGCGTTTTGCCAAATCTAAACATCTTGCGATTTCGATTGCCAAAGGTGCGGCGAGAATCGAATCTTTGCAGAGGAAATTTACTTTTAATTGCATTGATTGACCGAGGAAACCTGTTAAATCTATGTTGTCCCAAGCCTCTTTGTTGTCTTTGCGCGGTCGGTAATAGCGGATGTCAACGATGTGGTCTTCGACTGTGTAGCCGAGAATGTCTTCGAGAAGTGAGCTTTTTGTTTTGACTTTTGAAGCTAAAGATTCGGCGTTTGAAAGCGCGAGTCCGTCGCGGTTTCCTAAAATATTTGTCGAAAACCAGCCTTCGACGTGCAGGGCGCGGGTTTTGAAAGCCGGTGCGAGAACGCTTTTGAGCATCGTTTGTCCGGTTTTGCCGTCTTTGCCGGCGATTGGAACTTGGTTTTGTTTAGCAAATTCGATGAGTGCGGGAATGTCGGCGGAAAC
>CALMEH010000741.1 GCA_937863115.1 uncultured Acidobacteriota bacterium | reverse complement strand
ATTTTGGATTTGCTCGGAATTAATCGGGAAACGCAACTCGAAATGATTACGGACGGAAAGCGTCTGATTCTCGAACCTGTCAGGGAAGAAAATCGAACCGCCAAAATCAAAGCCGCCACGCGCCGTGTGATAAAGAATCACGATAAAACCTTGCGCGAATTAGCGAAATGACTGAACCGGAATTTCTTACGCTCGAAGACGTTTTACTTATTCATGATGAACAGCTTGAGGCTTACGGCGGCATTGACGGAATTCGTGATGAAGGTCTTCTCGAATCTGCTGTGATGACGGCGCAAGCTAGTTTTGGCGGCGAATATCTGCATCAAGATTTGTTTGAAATGGCGGCGGCTTACGCATTTCATATTGCCGAAAATCAACCTTTTCTTGATGGAAACAAACGAACTGCTCTCGTTTCTGCGCTTGTTTTTCTCGATTTCAACGGTTTTGAAATTTTAGATGTTGAAATGAAACTTTATGATGCAATGATTGCGATTGCGAATAAAGAAATGGACAAATATGATTTAGCCGAATTATTAAAAACGCTTTCCGAACAATAAAAAATCCGCGCATCGTCCCGAAACGAGCGCGGATTTTTCGCTTTCAACTTCGCTTTGCGCCTTTTGCCTATTTTGCAAGGCGAAGTTTGAGAAAACCGTAAAATTGGATGTAACACGAAAGCATCGCGGTTACGATTAAAAGTGTCATCGGCAAAAAGCGGAATGTTTCGGGCAAAACTACGCCCAAAGATTGCTTGAACGCCGCTCCGACCGAGATTGCGAATCCGGCAATCAAACTTCTTCCTAAAAGCCAGTTTCCAAACGATTGCTTTTCGTCCGAAGGTAGAAAATAAGGTAAAACCAACATCATCAAAAGCGTAATTGCAAAAATTACTGTATCAAGCCCGAAATTGCCGAGCATTTGCCCGAATTCGACAGCCAAAAAGAAAAGAACGAATGTCGTATCAATCGCAAAACCTTTGTCGTTTGCGGTTTCACTTCTGATTTGTCCGATTTGCGCTAGTGTTTTCATATTTATTTTCTACCGTCTAAAAAAACTAATGACGCTTAAATTTCAAGCAAATTGCCGATTTATTTTTGTTGATTCTTAAAATTCGAATAAGCGACGCGGAAAAGTTCCGACAAAGCCTTTGCCGTTTCAGGGGTTAAATTTTTGTCGGCTCGAAGGTGCGCTTCAACAATTTCCGGCGTGGCTTCGTGCGGATAATAGACAACTGCTTCAACGTCTTCCGAATTCCCTTGCTTTTTCATCACGCGGTCAACCGGCATATCGAGCCAATTGGTCAAACGCGCAATGTTGTCTGCGTCCGGTTTGCCTGTGCCGTTTTCGATGCGTGAAAGCGTCGAAGCCGAAACCTGCGTAACGTCTGCGACATCGCGCAAACTCAAACTCAATTCTTCGCGGCGACGTTTAATCGCTCTTCCTAATTCAATCGTATTTATTAAACTTTCATTCTTAAATGCCATATTGCTTTCTCCTGTTTCTTATCAGATTTGGCGAATGCTTTGTTGCATTCTTCCCTTAACTGTTTCAAACATAGCACAAGAAAAATTTATTTGCAAGACCACGTTTCACGCTTGCAACAAATAAATTTGTTTGATACAATGTTTCACAGATGAAACTTATATGTTTCATCCGTTAATAATCAATGCAGAAACACGCACGAAGTTAAGTATGTGAAATCTTTTGTAAAACAATTCCGCACACTTCCAACGTGAGTGTTTCTGCAAAGGTAGGAGAAGTAAAATGACAGCATTAACTTTAGAAAAAAATTCAACGGAAACAGCGGAGAAACGCGAAAAACGTGCAAAATCAATCGCGGCAATGGGTTTGGTTAATCGTGAAGGCGATAAATTTAAAGTTTCAACACCGAGTTTGCGCGGTCGTCAAACATCTTACGAAGTTTGGCGCGATGCGTCAGCGAAAATTCGTTGTAATTGTTTGGAATTTGAAGAAGCTGTTGTTACCGATGCAGCGTTTCGTTGCGAACATATTTTGGCGGTTAAATATGCCGTCGTCGCAAAAAATACTGAGCCGGCAACGAAACAAAAAGTTGTTTCGGAAAACAAAAGCGTAACTGAGTCGTCCGATTTGGGATTGAAGAATGCGGATTCAGGATTGAAAAAATCCGAAATCGCAAATTCTAAATCTGAAATGTTCACGGATGGCGAACAGAAGACTGCGGAAAAT
>CALMEH010000740.1 GCA_937863115.1 uncultured Acidobacteriota bacterium | reverse complement strand
GTGAAAAAGTTGGCTGAGTTCGTTGAATAACACTTTTTCACCTTTTCACTTTTAACCTTTTTCACTTTAAGCTCCATTTCAAATAATCAACCAACGAAGCAAGTCCCGATTTTTTGTCGGTTTGGTTTTCGGCGATGAAGGAATCGCGTGAAGTTATTTCTTTGATACGGTTAAAATCGGCAAGAGCTTCGGTATTTCTGCCTAAATCGAGAAGCAATTTAGAGCGTTTGTTGTAAAATGCCGCGCTTTTCGGACTCAGCGTAATGGCTTTGGTCAAATCTTTGACGGCTTCTTCGATTTTTCCGTTTTTCGTATGCGCTTCGGCACGTTGGTAAAAATTCCAAGCCAATTTCGGGTTGGTTTTGATTGCCATTGTAAAATCTTCAGTTGCTGCATCGAAATCGCCGAGGTTGAAATAAAGATTTCCGCGATTCGTGTAAGCCCAAGTAAAATTCGGATTAATACGGCAAACGTGCGAATAATAATTTAGAGCCTTTTCCGTTTCGCCGCGTGATGTGTAAATATCGCCCAAAATCAGCGCGGCTTCGAGGTTATTTTGATTAATCTGAATCGCTTTCAAAAGCTCGGTTTCGGCTTCCGCTGACCAAAGTTTTAGCCGATAGATGATGCCGCGAAGCAGATGTGCAAAATCATTATTCGGAAAGATTTTTAGCGCGTTTTGACAATCGAGCGAAGCATTTTCGTAATCTTTTTTCATTAGATAAGCCATCGCCCGCCGTGCATAAAGCAAATCGGAACGCCCGTTTTCGGCAATTTTCGCATTGTAAAAAATAAGTGCAGAGTCATAATCGCCCTTCAATAAAAATTTTTCGCCCGACGAAATTGCCATCAGCCAATCGGATTCGCTTTTTTGTTTTTCGCCTAAATAATCTTCCGCTGGAATAACCTTGATGGTTTCAAATTGATTCTTTTTCTTCGGAATATACGGCAAAGCGTCGGCTTCGTTTTTAGCTTTCGGCGCGGTTTCACTTTTGGTATTGACCAGAGCTTCGTGCAAATTTTTTCCGAAATCGAGCGCGGAAAGATGACGATTTACTTGATTGAGAGATAAAGCGCGGATTATTTCGCGGTCAACTGCTTTCGATAATTTCGGATTTAGCTGGCGCGGCGGCATAATTTGTTCTTGAAATTCCTTCAAATCTTTAAAATCGCGGGCTTTGCCCAGCGGATTTGTGCCGGTCAGCATTTCGTAGGCAATCAATCCGAGCGCGTAGATGTCGTCGGCGCGGTCGTCCGGATCGTGGCGCAGACGATTTGGCGAAAGATAATGCGGCGTGCCGATTTGATAACGGGTTTTCGTGCCGCTCGAAAAAAAAGAATCATCAATGCGGGCAATTCCGAAATCAATCAATTTAATTCCTTCGTCGCCTTCGTCATTCTTCCAAACCATTACATTATCAGGCTTTAAATCACGGTGAAAAATTTTCAAACTGTGTGCGTGTTCCACTGCTTGCGTAATTTGCAGAAAAATATTGGCAGCGCGTTTCGGATTTGCGGAGAGTTGACTAATAATTTTTTTAAGCGGCAATCCTTCAATGTATTCAAGAATAATAAACGGATAAATATCTTCGTGTTTTCCGTAGCTGATGAGTTTTACAATGCCTTGATGATTCAAACGCGCCAGAGATTCGGCTTCTTGTTTGACTTTGCGGAGAATCCATTTGTCGTGCAGATATTTGGCAATCGGAGCTTTTACAACAACATATACATCACGTTCTTTTTGCCATTGATCTCTGGAAAGGTAGATACAACTCATTCCGCCCTCGCCGATGGTGCGTTCAATGCGGTAACGGTCGTTCAAAATTGTTCCGAAGGGCAAACCTCCGTTATTATTTTCCATTTATCAATTTCTTCTGCCACTCGTGCCAAGAACAATTTTTCCGGGGCGGCGTTTTCCTAAAATGATGCCGGTTTTACCGAACCCTTCCCACCACGCTTTCAAATCTTTCGGACGATCTTCGCGTTTAAGTTGTAATCCGCTAACGAGAAGTTTGCGCCAATTTTCCGGCACCTCCGTTGGCACCCAATTATCCGCCGAATTATCCATTGAAAGCCATCTTTGTATCGAAGGTGGTGGCAACTTGCCTGTGAGCATTTCATAAATCATCATCGAAAGTTCAAATAAATCACTTTCGGGTCCGAAATTGCTTTCCGTAATCAATTCGAGCGGCGTGTAATTATGTTTCAAAGCAAAAGTCGAATGAACAATTTTCAAAAGCTGCTTTGCCGCGCCGAAATCAATTAAAACGGCTCTGCCGTCCGGGTCAATCATAATGTTGTCAGGGCTGATATCGAGATGGCAGATTTTGCGTTTATGAATTTCGCCCAAAGCGGAAACGATTTGCCCGACGATTTCCTCGACTCGGTTGGGCGATAATTTTTTATCCAAACTCGCGTCTAAAATTTCGCGCAAAGTCTTGCCCTCAATCAATTCCATCACGATATACGCTGTGTTGTTAAATCGAAAAAGATCGTGAACGCGAACGACGTTCGGATGTGTCAAATCATACAACGTCCGCCCTTCCTTCATAAATTTTTCCAACGCCTTGAAATAATCGTTCTGTTGCGGCATATCAATCGAGATGACAAGAGCTGCCCCATCGCGCACGACAGATTGATGCGGAAAAAATTCTTTGACGGCAACCGGACGGTCAAACCCGACGTGATGCGCGTGATAAGTAATGCCGAAACCTCCGCGCCCCAGCGGATAATTCAAACGATATTTCCCATTCTCCAAAACCGCCCCACGCGGCAACATATCACGCATCAAAGGCGGCATAAAAGTCTGACACCGCGGACAAGTGTCTTCGCCGTCTTCCATCCCTTCGTATTTGCATCTCAAACACCGCATTTTGATTTACTTCCTTATTTATTTTTTAACGGGGTTGATTTCTATTCGCACGATTGTGCCTTTAGTGCCGGCTATCAAAGCATAGTTTCCGTCAATAACTATCGAATATAAATCAATCCCGACAAGTTGGGCGTTAGGCAACGATTTCCACATTGTTTCACCGCTTTTCATAAAAAGAATCGTGCCGTTATCACCAATGATAAAGCCATTTCCTTCGTTATCGAATTTGACGCTTCGCAAAATGGGGGCGGGATTTTTCAGCGGAACTCCGATTTTTTTCCAATCATCCGAAGTATCATTTTTAACCGTAATAGTATTGGAATCATTGTCTTTCCCCTTTTTCTTGATTACCACGACATCCTTCGGATTAATATCTTTATTTTCAAAACGCTTCTTTATCCATTCTTTGACATTATCAGAATTTGAATCAACTTCTATTTCTTTAATTATAAGCATTCCACTTTTTTTGACTTCTTTAACTATACCAGTAACTTTTGGAATGACTTTATCTTGAATAATTTCGCTGATTTTGGGCATTAAAGACACAGAAGTATTTTTTATTTCTACCGTATCACCTTCTTCGGCTTTAGTATTGGGATTCGGTTTTGTTGGTATTACTGTTGTTGAAATCGTTGTGTTGCCGAAACCTTTACCGAAAACCATTCCGCTCAAACCGACGGCAACGCCTTTTTCCCATATTGCGAAAACGCCCAGAAGCGGTTCGGAGGAAATGGCTTTTATTTCTTCCCAACTTTCGCCGCGGTTCTCTGAATACCAGATTATTCCTTCCACACCGTTTGTCCCGACTGCCCATCCACGCTTAGTATTTTTGTCAAAATAAATATTCGTAAGTTGAAGTTGTTCGGTCTTTACTTCCTTCGGTTTTTTCGGCTCTTCCCACTGTTTTTTATCGTTGATATTATTCGTGCAAAGAAGTAATTCCTTATCAATATCGTCGCTGTTGTCTTTAAAGTAAGTCCCAACGATACAAGCCCGCAAATTATCCGTAAAACTTATTCCCCAAAGTTCGGCGGTCGCGCCTTCTCTTTTTGGTAAATCTTTTATGCTGACAAGCGGTTTCCAACTCGCAGAATTCCCTTCAATCATATAAATTCCGTCGGTTTTCACCAAATATCCGTTTTCGGAAGAAAAATAAATGTCTTTAATTAAACCGTTGGTCGGTTGCACAAAAGATAAAGGTCTAAAGACCGGATTAAACGGCGTGGCACTAATCTGTATTCTGGAAAGCATCACACTTCCTTTTTTCGTTCCAACGAATAAAGTCGAATCGCCATACTTGTCGGGTTTGACAAAAATTGCGCGGTAATCTTCCACCGCAGTTTTTTTATCCTTAAAAACTTCAATTTTCGGTTGTCCGAACACGGTTAAAATTGCTCCGCATAGAAATAAGCCGATCATTAGAGCTGAAATTTTACAACCGATTGATTTTTCTTGTCTTTTCATTTGAAATTCTCTCCTTTATTTAGCATTTCGATAAATCATATTTGTCGACCCGATTTGAATTCTGTCGCCGTTGACCAGCGGACTTGAATGCGTCAGCCGTCTGCCGTTCAGATAAGTCGTTTGATGTTTGGCGGCTTCGGGTGAAACGGTAATTGTCGGCGAACCGTTTTGATAATTTATTTGCGCGTGATGCGATAAAACTTCGTTGTCGCCGGGCAGATAAATATGTGCGCTCCATTCGTCACTGCCGATAATTCCTGCCTTGAGTGCGCCGAGACGTTGGTCAACGTATTTTGTAATGTCAATATTTCTTCCCGCGAGCTTGCCGTCTAAAACTTCCATCCACGCATTTTTCAAAGCCGATGCCACAAACGCCACCGAGGCACTGACTGCCGCGCCGAGAAGCGTCAAACTGACTGCCTGAAAGAAATGACTGTTGAAAGTTCCGCCTTCCGAACTTGTTTGAACAGTTACGGCGCGATTTATTTCAAAGATAATTCCGCCGAGAAATCCGCCCAACATTCCGCCCAAAACGCCTTTCCAAAACTGCGTTCCTTTGCCGACACCTTCACCCAAGCCGACAAAACCGCCGAACAAAATCCAACAAACCGTGCCGATAAGAAAAACCATCAAAGGCTTGTTCGCACTTGGAGCTTTCGTTTCGTTGGCGGCAATCGTCAGCGATTCATATAGAAAATTTACAAAAGGCAAAGAAATTCCTCCGGCAAGTGCGCCGAGCAGAAAACCGATTGCTCCGAATTTAACAAATCTCTGCCACGAACGATTGGAAATTCCATCGTAAGCCGAAACCGCCACGCCGATAATTGCGCCGAGGGCGGCACCGGACAAAGCAAATTTAGCGGTTGTCCGCCCCAGAATTTGCGCGGCGGAATCTGCACCAATCAGACTTCCCAAAATCGTGCTGAGATACCAACCCGTCAAACCGCCGATTGCGCCGATGATAAAGTAATAATAAATTCTGACGTTATCTTTCATTTTTACACCTGCACATTATTTTGCGCCAAAACCTGCGCCGGAATTTGATAGCGGCTTTCGCAAGTTCGTGTCATACATTGAAATTTATTTTCCGCCCA
>CALMEH010000739.1 GCA_937863115.1 uncultured Acidobacteriota bacterium | reverse complement strand
AAACGTTTGCCGTGGCAATAAAGAAAACTTGCGACAAATCGTAATCAACGTCCAAGTAATGATCGCGGAACGTCGAATTTTGTTCAGGGTCGAGAACTTCGAGCAACGCCGCCGACGGATCTCCGCGAAAATCTTTGCCGAGTTTGTCAACTTCGTCAAGCAAAATCACGGGATTTACAGTTCCGGCGCGTTTCATCAGTTGAACGATTTGCCCCGGAAGTGCGCCGATATAAGTGCGCCGATGTCCGCGAATTTCGGCTTCATCGTGAACGCCGCCGAGAGATAAACGGACGAATTTTCTGCCTGTCGCGTTAGCAATAGATTTACCAAGTGAAGTTTTTCCCACGCCGGGCGCACCAACAAAACACAGAATCGTGCCTTTTGGATTTTTCACTAATTGGCGAACTGCCAAATATTCCAAAATCCGTTCTTTAATTTTCTCCAAGCCGTAATGATCTTCGTTTAAAACTCTTTCGGCTTCGGACAAATCGTTGATTTCGTCCGAACGATTTTGCCAAGGAACATTTATTAACCAATCCAAATAAGTGCGAGAAACCGTGCTTTCCGCAGACATCGGAGGCATTGCTTCGAGCCGCGCAAATTCCTGCATCGCTTTGTCTTTTGCTTCGTCAGACATTCCGGCATTTTCGATTTTTTTCTTTAATTCTTCGAGTTCTGCTTTGTCGTCTTTGCGTCCTAATTCTTTGTGAATCGCTTTAATTTGCTCATTCAGATAATATTCGCGCTGATGTTTATCCATCTGCTTTTTGGTGCGGGCGTGAACAGTTCTATCAAGCTGTTTTTTCTCGATTTCGACCTCCAAAATCGCAATTAATTTTTGCAGACGTTCCTGCACTGAAAATGTTTCGAGAAGGTCTTGTTTTTCGTCAACCGTTACGCGCAAATGCGACGACATTGCATCGGAAATCTGTGCCGCGCTGATGCCGCGCAAACTCGCGTGTAGGGCATCCGAATAAGCATCGGGCGAAACGCGCAAAAATTGTTCGACTAGGTTATGAATCTGCTGAAGCAAGCCATCGGTTCTGTAACCTGATTCATCAAGCGATGGCACACGACGAACGTGCGCGAAAAACATTCCGTCCGCATCTTGTTCAAAACGCACGGCTTGACCGCGTTCTCTGCCTTCCACAACGACTTTTATTTGTCCGTTATCTTGCCGCTGCGCCTGTAAAATTCGTCCCAGCGTTCCGACCGTAAAAATTTGTTCGGCTTGCGGTTCGTCAACTGTGGCATCGTGTTGCGTGGCTAAAAAAATGTTTTTTCCGCTTGTCATCGCTTGTTCGAGAGCACGGACCGACGACGGGCGACCGATCTTAAAAGCAACTTTGGTTGACGGAAAAATAACGACATCACGAATCGGCACCATTGGATAACGCGCAATATTCGCGGGCATTTGGTCTGAAAATTCTTGCATATATTTAGGAAGTGTAACCTATGAAAATTTTATATTGTAATTAGGTATATGTTTATTAGATTCGATATTTTAATTTTAGAACATTTTTTGTAAAATTTGCCAATATTATTTTAATGATTTATCGAAAACACGAATTTCGTAATTCACCCAATCCTTAATATAATCAAACGAAGTTACCGAATGAACCGAAAAAAACTCGCCGAAAAACTAGTTGCAAGCAACACCGCCGAGAGAAAAATACTACTCGCGGATAATTTTCCATTGGCAGACACAAAACTCGCTAAAGAATTGCAAAATATATGTTACGAAGTTTGGACAAGTCACCCGAAAAAAGTTTCGGGCGTTGTTTCCGCACTCGAATTACTTTTCAAAACTACCGAAAATAAAGAGGTTCGCGGTTATCTCGAATGGACAAAGGCAATAAAAAATTTAGTTAGCGGGAATTTGGAAAAATGTCTTTCGTGGCTCAATAAAGCTGAAAACTCTTTTAAAAAACTAAACAAAAATCACTCTGCCGCGACAACGCAAATCAGCAAACTCTACGCCCTTGCTCTTTTAGGTCGTTATGATGAAGCCGTTAGTTGCGGGTTAAAGGCGCGTGAGATATTTCTAGCGGAAAAAGATATTTATTCAGTCGGTAAAATCGAACATAATATCGGAAATCTCTTTTGGCGACGCGATTTTTACACTGAATCCGAACCTTATCTCGCTTCTTCATATCAACATTTTTCGCAAATTAACGACCAACGACAGATGGCGATGGTTGAAAATACGCAGGCTTTTGTAAAATCTCTGCAAAATGATTTTTTAACAGCCGAAAAAATCTATGCAAGCGCGATTCGACGGGCAAAGAAAAATTCATTTACCGTAACGCAGGCAGAAATTGAGACCGGCTTGAGCAATCTTTATTTATTTCAAGGTAAGCTCGATCTTGCGCTGAAATTTATGGAACGCTCGCGGGGCAAATACGAAGTTTTGCAGATGCCCGCGCAGACAGCAAACTGTGAACTCGAACTTGCCGATATTTATTTGGAATTGAATCTTTTGAGCGAAGCCGCCGAACTTTATGAAAGCTCGGCGAGGGTTTTTGAAGAACTCGGAATGCGGGCAGAACTTGCGCGTTGTTCATTGAATCTGGCGCGAACTTTGTTTCTTACCGGAGAAATAAATGAAGCTCGCCTTCAGATTGAAAAAGCGGAAACGCTTTTTCAATCTGAAGGGAACTTAGTGGCAACGGCTTCTGCACAAGTTTTTAAATCGCAAATTTTCTATCTCGAAAACGATTTTGCGACTGCCAAAAATCTCGCCGAAAACGCTTTGGAAGTTTTCACTAAAAACAAAAATTTGCGTTTTGAACTTTTTGGACGTTGGCTTTTGGGCGAAATTGCGCTGGCGAAAAAT
>CALMEH010000738.1 GCA_937863115.1 uncultured Acidobacteriota bacterium | reverse complement strand
TGCGCTCATCTCGGAATGCCTTTGGAAATGGGCGAAATCAATAACGGTGTGATTACTTGCCCGTATCACGGATTTCAATATCTGCTCGAAACAGGCGAATGTCTGACCGTGCCGGAAGTTCAATTAAAAGTCCACGCCGTCCGCGTTGTCGGCGATAAAGTTGAAGTTCGGATTGAAGAATAGGAGATTATAGCCGCGGATTAACGCGGATAACGCGGATTAAATCAAAAAATTCTTATCCGCGTTATCCGCGAAATCTGCGGCTGAAAAATAATATTTAATGACTCAAACTTTGCGTGTAAAACTAAATTCCACCGTTCGCCAAGACGATCTATCGCTTGAAAATATCGCACGTCCGTTGCTTCAACCGATGCCCGATGTCATTTTGGGAGCGACCGACAATGGCGATGAAATGATCGTTTCGGTCAAACCGACTCCAAGCACGTTTTTCGGCACACGCGGCGGCGCGATTTTAGAAGATAATTCGCTTTGGATTGCGGACACAGGACATCATCGTTTGTTAGGTTGGAAAACAATTCCGACAGAAGATAATGCGTCCGCCAATTTTGTCATTGGTCAACCCGATTTTTATCACGAAGGACGCAATGCAAAAGCGGAAGTCAACGCATTTTCGCTCAATGTTCCTACCGGCGTAACGGCTTGCGGAAAAGGTTTGGCAGTTGCAGATGCTTGGAATCATCGAATTTTGATTTGGCATTCCACACCGACAAATAATAATCAGCCCGCCGATGTTGTTCTCGGTCAAGCTGATTTTTTTTCGGGTGAAAGCAATCGCGGAAAAGATTTGCCGACGGCGAAAAGTTTGTTTTGGTGTTACGGCGTTTATTGGGATGGTGCGAATTTGTGGGCTGCCGACACGGGCAATCGGCGCGTGTTGATGTGGAAAGGTTTGCCGACACGAAACGGTCAAAAAGCAGATTTAGTTCTCGGTCAAAATAATTTTAATTTGCGTGATGAAAACGGTGGAACCGAGCCGAATGCAACGAGTATGCGTTGGGCGCACGGCGTTTGCACTTGGCGCGGGAAATTGTGCGTTACAGACGCGGGAAACAATCGTGTGATGATTTGGAATGAAATTCCTAAAATTAATAATCAGCCGTGCGACGTGGTTCTCGGACAAAAAGATTTCACGCTCGTTGATCATAATCAAACGAATTATTTCCCGATTTCCGCAGGTTTGAATATGCCTTATGGCGTAACATCTGTCGGCGATTGGCTAATCGTAACCGACACCGCAAGCTCGCGTCTTTTAGGTTGGCACATTGACGATTGCCAAAACGGAACTTCCGCCAAACTGCTCGCCGGACAATACACTTTCCAAGACAAAGGCGACAACCGTTGGGCAATGCCGATGCGCGACAGTCTTTGCTGGAGCTACGGAATTTATGCGAAAGACGAAACGGTTTTAGTCTGTGATTCGGGCAACAGCCGCGCTCTATTGTGGGGCGTTTCGGATGAAGTTAGCAAGACAATTTAACCACAAATGGACACAGATGAATTGACGGAAAAAATTATTGATTGTGCGATGAAAGTTAGCAATACTCTTGGCGTTGGTTTTTTAGAAAGTGTTTATGAGAATGCACTTTTGATTGAATTGAGAAAAATTGGTTTGAAAGGCGAAAAGCAAAATTCAATTCCTGTTTATTACGAAATGCAGGTTGTCGGCAAGTTTTACGCAGATATTGTCGTTAATGATTGCGTAATTTTAGAGTTAAATGTCGCTAAAGCGATTGACGATATTCATAAAGCCCAACTTTTGAATTATCTGAAAGCCACAAAAATTAAAGTAGGTTTAATTCTAAATTTCGGCACCACAAGATTAGGCGTAAAGCGAATGATGTTCTAAAAAATCTGTGTTCATCTGTGTCCATCTGTGGTTAATTTCTTTTTATTATGCTTGATTCAGCCGCCACAAAATTAGAAGAAAACGAAATTGCCGAACGAATCGTTGTGCGCGGTTTGGTGCAGGGCGTTGGTTTTCGTCCGACTGTTTGGCGATTGGCGAAAGAATTTAATGTTTGCGGTTCAATTATTAACAACGGTAACGGCGTGGAAATTATTGCTCAAGCAACGGCTGAAAATCTCGAAAATTTTATTTCTGCCTTTCAGAATGAAGCTCCGAAACTTGCACGGATTGATGAAATAACTCGAACAAACTCAGAAATTTTACCAAACATTTCAGATTTTCAAATTTCAGAAAGTAAACAGACTGAAATTCATACGGGCGTTGTGCCTGATGCGTCTGTTTGCGAGGATTGCAAAGCGGAAACGCTTGATCCGTTTGCGCGTCGGTTTCGTTATCCGTTCACCAATTGCACGAATTGCGGACCAAGACTTTCCATTATTGAAAATATTCCTTACGACCGCGAACAGACGACAATGCGCGAATTTGAAATGTGCGCCGATTGCCAAGCCGAATACGAAAACCCGGCAGACAGACGTTTTCACGCGCAACCGATTGCGTGTTATAAATGCGGTCCGAAAGTTTGGCTCGAACGCGCTGACGGTAAAGCGATTGCAGTTGATTCGTTCACGATGCTTGATGAAACTGATGCCGTTTGCACGTTAATTCAGCGCGGTCATATTGTCGCAATCAAAGGCATCGGCGGTTTTCAACTTGCTTGCGATGCAACAAATGAAGAAACCATTTCGCGTCTTAGAAATTTGAAAAATCGTGAAATGAAGCCTTTTGCGTTTATGGTTAGAGATTTGCAAACGGCGCGAGAATATTGCGAAATTAGCGATGCCGAAGCGGAAATTTTACGAAGTCCGTCTGCGCCGATTGTGATTCTGAATCAATTCAAAATCCAAAATCCAAAATCCAAAATCGCAAATGGTGTTGCGCCAAATGTTCAAACTTTAGGCGTGATGTTGCCGAATACGCCACTTCATCATTTAATTTTTCGCCGAATGACGCGCCCGATGGTTTTGACTTCGGGCAATCTTTCGGACGAACCGCAATGTATTGAAAATAAAGAAGCTATCGAAAAACTTGGACGTATCGCCGAATATTTTCTG
>CALMEH010000737.1 GCA_937863115.1 uncultured Acidobacteriota bacterium | reverse complement strand
ACCGGGCGTGGCTTTGGCATATTTCGCCGGTTTTATATGACGCGGTGATCTGGTCGTTGTCGGAGTTTTTCTGACGCTTTGGATAAACAAATCTGCAATCGCCAGCGGAATGAACGCGGCGGACGCAACTGCAAAAGTCGGCGCAATTTTGGGCATCGGCGCAATCGGACAACTACTTTTCGGATTTTTAATCGGATGGTTAGTTGATTTAATCGGCAGAAAACGCAGCCGCGTTGATTCGTTGGCGGTCGCCGCATTTATCGGCGTAATTGCTTACGGCGTAATGGGTTTTATTACTGATCCGCTCGGCAAAGGTTTGATGTTGGCAATGATTTTGCTTGCCGTCGCGCAAATTTTCGGAATCATCGCCAGTCAAGTTTTTATCACGCAACAAGCCCGCCCCGAAATTCGCGGTTCGGTCATCGGATTTTTCGGCGTTTGCGGTGCGTTGGCGCAAATTATTTTGGCATATATCGGCGGTTTTATGTTTGATAAATGGTCGCCGAATGCGCCTTTTGTATTGGTTGCAATTTTGAATGTAATTTTGCTGATTCTTTGTATCGTTCTGCGCCCGTTTATCAAAAACGAGACGGCAGAAACGAACGAAGTTGTTATTTCACATTAGTTTATGAGCATAGTTTCAACAGTTAAAACAGTCGTGCAAACGGTCAAAAATTTGGACGAAGCGCGGAAAATCTACGAAGACGGCTTGGGTTTGATTTGCATCGGCAAAGCACGAACTTCGGCGCAAGAAATCGGCAAACTTTGGGGCGTTTCCAAAGGCAATTTTCGCGTGGCGCGTTTTGCCCGTGAAGGTGAAGATTTCGGTTGTCTTGATTTGGTTGAAAATCAAAATGCAAACGAGCCGATGCGCGACAAAAACAGAGCGTTTGATTTCGGCATTATGACGCTCAATTTTCGGACGAATAACATCGAAAAAGCTGTCCCGAAATTGCTTGAAACAGGTTGCAAAGCGGTTTCGGAAATTTTGGAATACAACGCTGGAAAACCAATGCGCGAATTGATGATGAACACGCCTTCGGGCGAACGTCTGACGATTTTGGAAGTCGGTGGCGTGAACGACGATTTGCCGATTTTTAACGAAGCGATTGCGACAGTCGGTTTGGTCGTGCCGAAAATGTCGAACGCAAAAAAGTTTTATGAAGAAGGTTTAGGACTAATCACAGCGATTGCGTTTCAGGCTTCGGGTGCGCCGTTCGATGCGCTTCTAGGCGTGAAAAGATTAGACAGATTGGATTTTGCAACGCTCACAGCCGACGGAAACTGGACGGGAAAAGTTGAACTTTTAGAACTAGAAACAGGCAAAACGCCGATAAACACCAACGAATCAGCGGATTTATCGCATACGGGTTATACTTTTGCGACATTTTTGGCTGAAGATTTAGAAGCAGTTACCGAAAGTTGCAAAAAAATCGGAGCGGAAATTATCGTCGAACCGAAAGTTTTCAATCGTCCGTTTCATGAAGACAAACGCGCAATGATTGTTCGCTCTCTTAGCGGTGAATATTTGGAAATTATTCAAAATTCTTAAATCAAAAACAGTCGCCGAATTTATGTTTGAGCGGTCAGAACTTTAGTAATCATTCCGAGTTTATCTAAAACCGAAATTTTATCGTTGACCCCGAGTTTATTGAAAATATTTTGCCAGTGTGCGTCCAGTGTGCGTTTGCTTATTTTCATTTGCGTCGCTGTTTCTTTATCACGTAAGCCGCAAATAAAATGGTAAATCGTTTCTTGTTCGCGAGTGGTCAGTTGCTGTAAAAACTCACTGCCCGATTCCTTGCCATACCACGCAAATCTGAAATCGTAAAAGCGTTTTACGAAGGTATCTAATAATTCGTAATCGGTTTCGATAAATTTTGGTTCATATTCGTATCTTCGCAAACCGATAACCCAAACTTCATTCAGATTCGGGCGAATCCAGCCGAGCATAATGTCGTTTATCTGCACCTTTCTGACCAACGATTTAGCGATTTGCCGCAAACATTTTCGGTTAAGCAAATCAACCAAATCATATAAACCGCGCAAATTGCTGACACCCGTGTATGGATAATCGAACTGCCGATAGACTTCTGCCTCAATCAGCGAACTTACAGAAATAATATGTGCTTCCAAATCATCTTTAATCTCTTTCGTTAATCTGGAATTACGCGGAAAATTTTGATGCGTAAAATCAAATATCTTTTCGACTTTCGGTTCTTGATTTGTAATAAAAAAACTGCGGTTCAGACGAAAAATCGTGCAGGGCGCGTCGGCTTTGATTAATTTCAATAAAGAATCAAGCATCTGTTTTCTCAATTCCTGATGATTAAGCTGAAACTGAATCAAATGTGCTATTTGCTCGTTTATGAATCGGTCTTGCGGTTCTGAAATCATTGATTTTCCTGCACTTACGGCTAATCTAAATTTTATTCGGGAATCAAAAATATCTTAGCAGAAGAAAATAAATTTGAACATAGGTATTTTTACCGATGTTTTTCCTTTTGATGAAATCAAAAATAGATAAAGTTCTACTTTATTAAAAATCAGGAGAAACAAAAATGAAAAAAATTTTATTAACTATTTTAGCGTTAATGGTGTTTTCGGGTGTTTTTACGACCGAAGCAAAAGCCGAGAGGATTTGGTATCACGTCAAAGACGGCATTATCTATGTCTATGACGATTTCCGCGATAAGTATCCGTGGATTGATTGGCAAGATTGGGCAACCGATGGCGGAACAAACGGACTCGGTTGGGGCGGTTATATTCCGGGCATCATCGTCAGTGGCGGAAACGGCGGCGGCATTGTTGACAGAGTTGTTGCCGATGCGCGAAATTACGGCGTAAGAGGTGACCGTAATAAAGTTAAAACAACAACCCGCGACGGAAATACAATTGCCACCGTTGCTTTTGATTCGTTAACAGATATTACTGAAGATCAAATTTCCAAAGGCGTTGATGTCGGATTTGTTTATACGAATTATCGAGGAAGAGAGGCAATGAATAATAAACTCTATAAAGTTCATCTGTCCGGAAGTTTAGATAATCTTGAAATCAGCTTTGTGGACGAAAATGGAGTTACTCAACCGAATTTAGTTCCGATTATTGGGCTAAAAGGTTATGGAATCAAAGTAACGGTAGATCAAAGAGATTGGTATATTATAATGATTGACGGCGTAATTGTTGGTGGTTTTCATTGCTGTTGAATTTGAAAAGCAGTTCGGGTAATTATGAAACAACTCTGCAATCGGGTTTGAGCATAAAATCACTTTATGCTCAAACTGCCGATTGCGTAATATCCTTAATTATTTCTTCATTTCAACCGCCGCTTCGGTTTTTCGGAAAATATATTCCTGACCTTTCGGGACTTTGAGATTTAGAACAGAAATCAAGCTCGCGGCAAAAACCAGAATCCAGACAAGCCATACGGCAGGCATTGCTTGATTCATTTTGCGCTTTATTTCTTGGTTTAATTCGTCAACATTTTCCGCGCCGTCTTTTATGGCTTTCAAATTTCGCAAAGCCGTGCCGGAAATCGGCAAGAGATAGAGCGCGTCAACAATAATCAAACCGTAAAGCAGATGTTTCCACGACAACCACGCGGTCGTAAAAATCGGCGTATCTGTAATAAAACAGAGAATTACGCCAGTCGGCAGCATCAGCAAAAAAATGTATGCGACAACCGTGTCAATGCCGTGCATAACTTTGGCGCGTTCGATTCGTGCATCGAGCGGATAATCGGGATTTTTAATTTGAAAATGCAGCCAAAAAACAATGAAATCAAACAAAAGCCACGCCGCCGCCATCAGCGCGTGAACGCCTCGAAACGAAATATCCAGTAAATTTACGCCACCGATTTCCATAAGTGATTTGCGATTTGCAATTTGCGATTTGCGATTGGTTTCGGATTATCTTTTGAATGCTAATTTTACGAGTTTCGGAAATGCAAACATCGCACAACCGCAATATATCAAAGCGTTTAGCAACAATGAAATTTCAAAACCGCTTTGATACATTTGCAATGCGTAGCCGATGCCGAGATAAAATCCGCCAATCACAATCGTCAACCATAGAAGCCAAATTAAAAACATATCTTCAATAAAATGCTAACTTTTTCATCTTTTCACTTTTTCACTTTATTTAGTCATCGCAAAACCTAAAACGTAAAGCATTACGCCGGTAATACCGGTTAAAATCATATCAATCATTCCGAGTCTTCCCCAAAAAATATGCGTCCGGCTAAAATCGTTTGGTGCGGGCGACGAAAAGTTTCTGAGCGAAAAAATGACTAAGCCGATCCAAATCAGCGCAGTCGTAATCGAAACGAACAGATGAAACCAAATCAAACCGTTAAGCAAAAATTTTCCGGCAAACGCGCTCTGTTTGACCATTTCAAAAATTCCGCCGCGCATTCGCAAATCAACTTCAAACAAAATAACTGTAACAAAAAGCACCGCGAACAGCGTTAATTGAACTTTTTTGTGCAAGCCGTATTCGCCTTTTCGCACCTTGAGCCACGAAAAAATCAATGTCGGAACGATGATGACAAACGAAAAATTCACTACATCAATCAAAATATCCGTGTTGGGGAAAAGCCCTGCAAACATCAAATTAATTCGCCTCCTTTGGCTTCGATTTGGTCGCGTCCCATTCGTGCATTCACGAGCGTGTCGGTCAAATCAT
>CALMEH010000736.1 GCA_937863115.1 uncultured Acidobacteriota bacterium | reverse complement strand
AATCAAACACGAGGTCGCCCGATTCGACATCAAAAACCTGAGTTCCAATGGGAATTTTAACGGTGATGTCTTCGCCGTCCTTGCCGTGTCGGTTCGAGCCTTCGCCGTGCCGTCCGCGTTCGCCTTTGTGTTCGGGATTGTATCGCAAATGAAGCAACGTATTTAAGCCCTCCGATGCTTCGAGCCAGACACTTCCGCCGATTCCGCCATCGCCGCCCGAAGGTCCACCTTTCGGCACGAATTTTTCACGCCGAAAAGCCGTTACGCCGTTTCCGCCGTCGCCGGCTTTGATTCTAATTTTTACGCGGTCAATAAACATAAGGTTTGATTTTAGATTGGTGATTGGCAATTAGCAAGGTGTTCCGAGTAACGATTTCAGGCGCGAAGCATTTTAAATAAAATTAATTTGATTTTTTTTCAGGTGTTTTCACGCATAAATTCGTTACTCGGAACTTATTCAAAATTCGTCAGCAAAACCGCATCATTTTGTTGTCGTCCGCGAGCGATGAGAAATGTTTTGCCGTCAGGCGAATGCGTGATGAAATAGATTTCTTCTTTTGGAAATTTTCTTAAAACTTGCAGTTTTTCTTCCGCCAAACTTTGCCGACGAATTTCATCGCCGTCGTTGGTAGGAACGACAAAATCGAAAGAAAGGCTGTCTGCCGTCCAAAAAACATACGGAATTCTGCCGCCGATGTTGAAAGTTTTGACGTTCTGCGGATTTTCCGTTTCGATAACGGCGACTTGGTGCACTTGTTGCGGATTGTCGGATTGAATCTTTTCCGTCAAATTTTGAAAGCCGAGATATTTGCCGTCGGGCGAAAGCGTGAGAAAGTTTGTCGGCGCAAATTTTTCGCTTTCGGTCAGTTGTTCTTCGCGGTTTTCGGTGAGCGATTTGCGAATAACGGCGGATGTTTTGCCGGATTTGCGAATAAAATAAAGCCACGCGCCATCGGGCGAAATGTTTGGAAAGGCATCGTTCGAGTTTTCACCCGATGTGATTTGTTTCGGAGTTTTCCCATCTGCTTCGATTTGCCAAATCGCCAATTTCCCGCTGCGATTGGCCGCAAAATAAATAAATTTGCCGTCGGGCGAAACCGCCGGATTTTCGTTGCGTTTTCCGGCTTTATCGGTTAGTTGCCGCCGCTCGCCGTTTGCCGGATTGATGCGCCAAATATTGCCGTCGCCGCTTTCCCCTTCGTTTGAAGTATAGACAATTTCACCGTTCGGAAAATAATCAATTCCGTAAAAACCGTCGCGATTTGAAATGCCTAAAGTTATTTGTTTCTCGGCATTTACGTTTTCGCTTTCAAGTGTCCAAAGATTTGTAAAAAAATTGTTCTGCGTCGTCAAAAGTTTCCTGCCGTCAGCGGAAATTGTCGGCGAAAGCCAGATGTTCAAATCGTTGGTTACGCGGCTTGTTTTTTTGTCGGAAAGCGAGATTTCCCAAAGTTGATAAAATTTCGATTCACGCGCCGATATGAGCAAAGAATTTTTATTCGGAAGCCACAGAACTTGCTCGACTTGGTTAAAATTATTGAACGTCAAATTTTCCGTCTGTTTGGTCTTTAAATCGTAGATGACAATTTTATCAAAACCTTGATTTTGACGTTCAATAATGATGACGATCTTTGCGCCGTCGGGCGAAAATGCGGGATACGAACGCAGACGAATCTCTTCTGGTGAATTAGCGGTTAAAATGTTGTCTTCCGCACCCGTTTCAAGATTTTTAATGGTCAAAACGTGGCGGTTTTCGTTCGGAAAAGCGCGTGCAAAAACGATTTGTTTTTCATCAGGCGACAAGGAAAAACCGCTCCAGACATTTTCGATGATTTTCACTGCTTCGCCACCGAAACGCGAAACTTTCAAGATGTCGGAAGGAATCTGATACGATGCACGATTTCGCAAATAGAGAAATTTTCCGTCTGCTGAAAACTGCATAAAGCCGAACCGTTTGACATTCGGAACATCGAGTTTCGTCTCGGCATTAGAAGTTAAATCCTTAATAAAAACGCTCTCTCCGCGTTTGTAAGCCGCCAGATTTCCGTCCGCCGAAAGTGTCGGAAAAAGAATATCAGCAGTGTCAGTAATTTTTTGAATGCGAATTTTTTCAAGCCGCGAAGTCGTTACGATTGTTTCAGTCGAAAAATAACGATAAGCGAAAAATGCGAGAGCCAAAGCGATAATAATTGAGAAGAAAATAAGAAAATGAGAAAGCGAGAAAGTGAATTTTCCCGCTTTCTCGCTTTCTTCTGACTTCGCTTTGTTGCTTTCCTGCAAAAAAACCGGAACAGTAATTCGATAACCGAGCCGTGTTTTGTTTTCAATCAGCGGTTCGCCATCGCCGTTTTTTCCTAACGCTTTTCGCAAAGTGTAGATGTTTTGTGTTAAAACCCCATCTTCGACAAACGTATCTTTCCAGACGTTTTCAAAAATTTCTTCCTTTGTAACAAACTCGCCGCTTTTTTCTAAAAGCAATTTTAACAATTCGGAAGCCTTCGGCGAAAGCAAAATAAGTTCGCTATTTCGCCAAAGTTTCCCCTTTTTGCCATCGAAACGGCAATCGGCGAATTCGTATAAGTCGTTGACTGCATTACTCATAACCACTTTGAGAATTTCTTTGAGAATTTTTGAGCGAATCTTTGAGGACAAATTCCGCAATTTGCAATATCCTGTCGGTCAAAGACCTGAGCAAGACGTAATGCAAGCTAAGTTTTGATTCTATAACAGATTGAAAAAATTAAGAAGGAGAATTGAAAGATGATAATCGTTTATTGGTCAGCCAGAAATGTTCAGCATTACCTGAATCCGGGAAATCATCATTTTGTTTTGGTAACGGGTAATTCGGAATTATGTATGGAGTATAACATTGCTCCGCGAACACATAACGGAATGACTTTTTTTACTTTGGCGGCATTTAAGGACGATGCCGGAAATATGGTTTTCGGTCCGAACGATTCTTTCGACGTTCGTTCCGTTCGTGAAAGACTCGACAATCCGGGCTGGTATGCACCCGAGCCGAACTGGGATTTTCAGGGACACGAGGTAAATTCGCCAAATGGCTGTAGCCATCTGTTTGCCAAACGGTTGCTGACTTTATCGGCAAACTTTGACAAAAATTCGCAAACTACGCCGATTCCCTTTAAAAGTGGCGATCGGAATTGTGCAACGTGGGTTAACACTTTATTCAAAGTTGCCGGTGTCCCATATTCCGAACGCTTAACAGCCGGAGAATTTTCGGGAATTGATATGGGCGAAGAAGAATACATTCCAGAAAAAATGTTCAAGTAACGAATCGAGGGAAATTGCTATGAAACAAACAGTTATTAATGTTTTAAGAAATAGTCATACGCAAAGAGTGAATTTTACATACACAGCTGTTGGAGGTTCGAAATGGAAGATTCAGGCGAATGATTTTGTAACGGTTGCGCTCAATGTCGAACAAGGCAATATTAATGTTCAGGAAGGCGGGGTTACGGCGGGAACGGCAAAATATACTATCCGAGATGACGGCAACAGCAAAGCCGATACATTTTATATTGGTAGAAACAACTCGACTCAGAATATTTTTCACAGCTTATTAGTCCACGAATCCGTTCATGCTGTTTATGACGTAAAAGGCATCGTTATGCCTTGGCTCGATAACGAAGCGATTGCCTATATTGCACAAGGATTTTACCTTCTGAGCGCAGGCAGAGACGGCGGACTTTCCGAACAAGCAATGTATGGTTATCAAGTGGCTAAAAATTACCAAACTGACCTTGAATCCGGCTGGGTTTCCGCGTTAAGAAATTCTTTGATTACCGATCCGTTATACAAACAGTATATTAAGAAAAATTTCATCGGCGACGGTGTTGAACCGCCTCAAAACCAGCCGAATAACGAAAACAATCAGCGATTTCATATCGTTCAATCGGGAGATTGGCTTTCAAAAATTGCCGTTACATACTACGGCGACGCAATGAAATATAAGGTTATTCATCAAGCAAATTTGCAAATAATCGGTCCGAATCCCGACATTATCAAACCGGGACAACGGCTGCTAATTCCTTGAAAGAGAAACATTATGAAAATTATAACATTGACAATTATTGGAGCGTTTTTTTTGATGTTCGGTTGCAGTTCGCCAAAGCCTTTTGAGATCAAAGACCTTTGCGCTCAACCAGAAGGCACGAAAGTGATTCTGCAAGGCTATCTTTCGCTGCCAAAAACGATTGATACGATTCAACTGACGAAAGGCGACTCGATTACGGCAGTCGGTTATCAAATTTTTTTGATGACCAAAGCGGACGCAACGGGCGATTCGGCAAAAGTTACGATTTGGACGACCAACAAAAGCGAACCAAACAAAATCAAGCCTTTGCCGAATGGTTACACCGGGAACGATTTGATTGTTTATTCGGACAAAGGCGAGGAAATTAAGTCCGGAAAACAAATCAAAATCACGGGCGAAACTGTTGCGGATTCAAAAACGGGTTGCGCCGTCAGCGTTACAAAAATTGAAACGCCGTGAGGTTAAAAGATGAAAAAGTTATATTTTTTAGTGTTGTTTTTAGTTTCAACTTCCACGATTTTTGCTTTGCCGGGTGATTTGGACACGACGTTCGGAGTTTCGGGCGGGTTTGTTGTTTCGGATTTCGGCGCGGCGCAGATTGATGAAAGAACGCGCGATTCGGCGGTTCAGGCGGACGGGAAAATTGTCGTTTCCGGCAGACGCGAAAGTTCTCCCGCAGGTTTTTTTGAGATTCTTGTTGTGCGATACAACACGGACGGCACGCTCGATACGACGTTTGACGGCGACGGATTTTTTACTTTGGATGTTGCCGGTCAGCTAGATTCGGCAAATGCTGTGGCGATTCAAAACGATGGAAAAATCGTCGTTGCAGGCGGCGTTGGCGAATCAATTTCGACCGCCTACATTTTGCGTTTGAATTCGGACGGAACTCTTGATGCTTCTTTCGACACGGACGGAATTGCCGCAATTAACAATTCAGGCGAACCGCTTTCGATGGCAGTTCAAAGCGACGGAAAAATCGTTTTCGGCACGACTTTTTTTAACGGTTTTACGACTAGCACGACTGTCGTCAGGTTAAATGCGAACGGCGCGCTCGATACGACCTTTGATGTTGATGGCAGATTGATTGTCAGCCCAAATCTTTTTCGTCCAAACGGTTTAGCATTGCAAACAGACGGAAAAATCGTGTTTGCCGGACAGACTTCGGCAAGTTCGACGCTTCACGATGTTTCCGTAATTCGTTTGAACGCGAACGGAACTTTCGACGCATTATTTGACGGCGACGGCGTTGTGCAAACTGTTCTCACAAATCAAGAAAGTGAAGCGCGTTGCGTCATTATTCAAAGCGACGGAAAGATAATTATCGGCGGCAGTTCGACGCAGCCGAATACAACTTCGCGTTCAGATCCGACGCTGATTCGCTACCATTCGGACGGAAGTTTAGACACAGGGTTCGACGGCGACGGCGTGAAAATCGTCGAATTGCTGAACAATAACGAAGACAATCATTTTTATGAGATTGTTCAGCAAATGGATGGGAAAATCGTCGGAATTTCCAACAGGGACGGCAATTTCGGTTTCTTCGTTCGTGACGATTTCTTTGTAACTCGTTTTAATTCAGACGGTTCGCTTGATATTTCGTTTGATACGAACGGCGTTGCCAAATCGCAATGGTGCGAAGAGGGAACAGAACTCGTTTTGCAAACTGACGGCAAAATTATCGCCGTCGGCTCGCAAGATCGTTTGACAATTTCGACGCAGAATCACGGAATTTGCGTTCAAAGATTTGAGCAAAACGGCGCGGTTGATTACAGCTTTAATGCCGTCGTGCCAAACGGGAAAGTAACTTTTTCGAATTACGGATTTACCGAAGTTTCAGCGGTTGCCGGATTGCCGAACGGTAAGATTTTGGTCGCCGGTTGGGGCGAACTCGGCACGATTACCGAAGCGATGCTGATTCGCCTGAATGCCGACGGAACGCTCGACACGAGCTTTATGAACGAAGGCATTTATCTGAAAAATACTCTAACTTCCGCGCAGGCGTATTATTTTTATGACTTAAAAACATTCAGCGACGGCAGTTTTTTCATCGCGGGCGGTTCAAACGAACTCGGCGGCGTGATCATCAAATTCACTTCGGCAGGCGTTCCCGACACGACATTCAGCAGCGACGGCGTAGTTACGAGTGCAAGTGCAACGAGATTTTATGGTTTGGCGGTTCAATCGGACGAAAAAATCATCGGTTGCGGTTCGCTTGGCACAGGCACACGAACCGGCAGAATTGTCAGATTTTTGACAAACGGCACTCAAGAAACATTCATTTCAAACAATTTAGGCGCATCTGGAAACAACAACGAAATTCTCGAATGCGGCTTGCAGTCAGACGGCAAAATCGTTGTTTCCGGTTATGGTTTTGATGGAGTCAGCGACAGCGTTCGCGTCAGCCGACATTTAACAAATCTTTCAATTGACACAGCTTTCGGCACAAGCGGCGTTGCAACAACTGATATGTCGCCGACATTAAACGACCGCGCAACTGATATGGTCATTCAATCTAATGACAAAATTGTTGTCAGTTCAATGGGATTCAACAGCGACCGCGATTTTGCCGTGATTCGTTACGATCTGAACGGCACACTTGACCCGAATTTTTACGAAAATTTCGGCACGGGTGGAATTTCACTGATTGATTTTGTTTTGGGAAATCCGAACGACGAAGCAAATGCTTTGTTGATTCAGTCCGACGGACAAATCCTTGTTGGCGGCTCAAGCAACCCGGGAACGGGCGAAAGATTCAGTTTGGCAAAACTCAATGCCGACGGTTCGCTTGCACTCGGCTTTGGCACACTCGGCAGAACTTCTACGCTGTTTCCGAATAACGATTCCCGCATCAATGCTTTGGGATTTTACTTAAATAATAGAATCGTTGCGGCGGGCAAAACTTGGAACGGAACAGATTACGATTTTGCGGTTGCCCGCTTTCAAAACGAACTGATTCCTTCAGCCGCAAATGTTTCGGTTTCAGGCAGAGTATTATCGGCAAACGGCAATGGAATTCGTAATGTAATCGTAACGCTAACCGACACAAACGGCAACATTTTAACAACGCGGACGAGTTCATTTGGTTATTTTCGTTTTGATGAAATCCCGGTTGGCGGAACTTACATTGTTTCTATCGTTTCAAAGCGTTTTACATTTAATCCGTCCTCACAAATTTTGGCGGTGAATGAAAAATTATCGAATGTTGATTTTGTCGCTGAAAAATAGTTTGTAGGTATGCCAAATAATCTTCAAAATAAAAAAAGCAGTGTTTTAATTGGGTCGCGGGCATCTTACACGCCTGTTCGCGCGAAGCGTCTGACGGCAAACGTCGCAGAGAAATCAAGTTAATTTAATTGCGGCATTCGTGCCTGTTCTCCCAAAACCTCAAACGCGCGGCGGGCAAGATGCCCACACTCCAATTTTTGACAAAAAAACTAGGCGTTGCTTTGATTTGACTCTAAGCAACGCCTAGTTTTTGACCTTGTTCGTTGAAATGCCGAAGCATTTTTTTTGATTAAGGCTGGCGAATCTCGCATGCACACGTTCGATTCGCCGCTTTTTTGTATTCCGAAGCAACTCGCGGCGAGTTAAATCTCCGGTCAGCACACAAACTGTTTTCACATTGCTGTTTCCACATTTCGCTGTCTTTCTCTCGAAACACTGTGCCGATAGGTTTTTGTTGGGGTGGCTTTTCCTCCACCGACGGTTACGTTCCCGTCAACGAGGCTTGAAGTGCCGAAGCAGTTCAAGCGACTTTTGCTTCCCTTTGGTGGTTCCTTGCCAAAAGTTGTTGTTTGTTTTTATCCGAACAACCTGAAAAAGTTTTTCAACCCTTTCTGAGCAAGCCTTTCGGCTTCGATTCAAGGTGTTATGTCAGCCAATTTCCGTCTTTTGCTAACCTCAAACAATGCGTCGCCGCCTTTCGTTTGCCTATCCTTGTATCGGTCAAAAGCCCGTAGGCGTTTTTGACTATATTTGGATTCTACACCCGTTTTTTCTAATGTCAAGTAGAAAATACTTTAAGTTTTGCCCTTATTTTATCAGCTTTTCAGACAACTTCTGTGGAAAAGTTTTGTGCTTACCTGTGGAAAATTCTGTGGAAAAGTATGTAAGCGTTTTTGATTTGAAATTTAACCTTTTCGGCAAATTGATTGTTTTATTTCGTAGCTTGTGCAAAACCTCGAAATTGAGCGCGAAATTTTTTTTTCGGACCCGATAAAAAATAATTTTTCAGCAAATTTACGATAAATTTTTTCCTCGATTCATAAAATTCTATTGAAAAAGCGAAAAGCGCACATCAAAATTATGATTGTGCGCTTTATAAAATGTAAGCAAAGATGCGAAAAAAATCGCAAATCGCAAATCTAAAATTGCAAATATCCTAAGCTGCTTTCGGTGCTAATTCCGCCGCGCCTTCGGCATAAACGCTGATGAATTTGCCTTTTTGACCTTTGTTTTCAAATTTGACGAAACCTTCGATCAACGAAAACAGCGTGTCGTCTTTGCCGCGACCGACGTTTGTGCCCGGTTTCCATTTCGTGCCGCGTTGACGCGCCAAAATGTTTCCGCCGAGAACGTGTTCGCCGCCGAATTTCTTCAAACCTAATCTCTGCGCGTGTGAATCGCGCCCGTTTCTTGATGAACCTACACCTTTCTTATGTGCCATATTTCGATTTAGGATTTAGGATTTAGGATTTAGGATTGAAGATAAAAATCCACAATCCACAATCCTAAATCCTAAATCCATTTTCCTCCAACTAAATCTTTTCAATTTTAATTTCTGTGTAACCTTGACGGTGACCTTGTTTGCGTTTGTATTGTTTGCGGCGTTTCTTTTTGAAAACGATGATTTTTTCACCGCGTCCGTGTCCGACAACAGTTGCCGAAATAGTTGCGCCGCCAAACGTAGCGTCTGCGCCTTCGCCCGAAACTAACGCTTCCAAATCAACTGTTTTGCCCGCTTCGGCATTAATTGTCGGCACGCGCAAGACTTCGCCTTCGCTTACAGGAAACTGTTTTCCGCCTGTTCTGATAATTGCGTAACTCATTATTTGATTAGCTCCTTTCGCTTTACAAAGACAAGTTTTTGTCCTTTAGTCGAAAATCCTAGATTATAAAAGAAATAAATTCTTAAGTCAAATATTGCCTAACTTTTTATGGAGTCGCCGCAACCTTCCGTCCAACTTGTCAGCGAATAAGAGTTTTTCAAATTTCTGTAAATGATTGCCATTACAAACTGTTCAATTATTTTTTTACTCTTTTTGTCCTTGAAAGTTATTTGTAAGCAAAGCCGGTAATTAATGCCGGCAACGACTTGTAATTCCGCCTGTTTAATAGCAGTTAAGCTAAGATTTTTTTGTTGCGAGCTTCTTTTTTTAATCGCAAACTTTGCCGCTTTGACAACTTCCGCATTGGAAACCGAAGTTTCCGCGTAACCGCCCGTAACAGGTTCGTCTTGACCAAAATTGACACACGCGCAAACTAAAATAAAAAACACCGCCGATATTAATTTGAATTTGAATTTCATTTGATTTTATATTTCATCAGGATTGATAACCACGCCGATAAACGGCAAATTTCGCCAACGTCCGGCGGCATCTAAGCCGTAACCGACAACAAATTTATTGGGAATTTGAAAGCCGCAATAATCAATTTTCAGTTCGGTTTTGATGCGCGGTTCGGGTTTGTCCAAAAGCGTCGCAATTTTTATCGAATTCGCGCCTTTCGATTCTAAAATTTCTGTCAGACGAAATAAAGTTAAGCCTGTATCAATAATATCTTCGCAAACGATTACGTCTTTGCCACGAATCGGATTGGTCAAATCTTTCAAAATTTCAACATCACCCGTCGAAACCGTGCCGCTTTTATAACTCGAAACTGCCATAAAATCTATCGAAAGTTTCAAGTCAATTTCGCGCATCAAATCTGCCATAAAAATGCACGAACCTTTCAAAACACCAATTAAAACCAAGTCTTTATCGGCATAATCTTGTGTGATTTGCTTGCCTAATTCGGCAACCCGCGCCGAAATTTCGTCTGCCGAATACATAGTTTCAATGTTCGGATTGTTAAATTCGCTAAATTCTTTTGCTGCTTGCGTTGACATTTTTTTAACCTCTGATTTGGAAATACTATTTAAGCAAGTATAAAGTGAAAAGATGAAAAAGTGAAAAAGTGTTATTTCAAATTTATAACCAAATGCTTTAACTTTAGAAAATATGTCAGAAAACAAAGAAACTCGTGAACGCGTCCGCGAACTCGTGCGGCAGGTTTTGGCAAATGTGCCGACGGAAGAAGAAAAACCGCAAACGCCGAATTTTCCTCAACACGTTGTCGTTAATTCGTTGAAAGATAAAGCCGAAAAAGAATTTGACCGCGACGAATCGGCAAAAAATTTGATAACGGAAGATGATCTGCGCGGACTCGATTTCGGCGCAAAACTTCGCGTTGCCGAAAATGCGAAATTTACGCCGCTCGCCGATGATTTGGTTCGTGAAAAACAAATCGAATTGATTCGGAAACAGCCGCGCAAAAGCTCAATAAAAGTAAAATCAGTCGCTGTCGGATGCGACCACGGCGGATTTGAATTTAAGGAACAGTTGAAAAATTTTCTCGGCGATTTAGGCGTTCCCGTCCGCGATTTCGGGACGAACTCAAAAGACGCGGTTGATTATCCAGATTTCGCACACGCCGT
>CALMEH010000735.1 GCA_937863115.1 uncultured Acidobacteriota bacterium | reverse complement strand
TAGTTTCGCAGATAATTAAATCGTGTTTGCATTGCCGCCCGTTCTCTTTTTTCGGTAACGCTATTCATTTGCGATTCGGTATTGATATACCCATAAATATTGATGTCCGCCACCTTAGAAGTGTTTTTGTAGCCGCGAACAATCCGAAGCACTTTAGCGGAGGCAGATGCTTCGGAATCTACCGAATAAAGTATTTCAAAATTTGATGTTTCTTGTGTTTGTTGAACCGACGGTGCCATAACGATTAGTCTCCACTTAATTTGATTTTTTGATAACCTACCGTTAGAAGCAAAAAAAAGACTGCTTTTGCGCTATTTCTCAATCGAATGGTGAAAATCATTGACCAATTACATCTTGATAACTTAAAATCAGTAAAACTTGAGAGTTTTATAAAAGTTAAGAGGTAAAATTTATGCGAATGATTTTGAAATTGACGGTTTTAGTGATGTTTTCGGGTTTGTTTTTGATGCAAACGACAGCAATGGCGCAAAAAGACAAGTCGACAGGTTCTGGGAAAGGTTCGGGCAATTCCTACGATTTGAAAATCGAATTTCCCGAAATTGACGGTTGGGATAAAAGCGAAATTCGCAAATATCCGATGGCGGAACTCGGTTACAGCGTCGCGTATCAATCCGATGAAGGCGGCACGGTTACAATTTATGTTTATAATGCCGGTTTGTCCAAAATTTCGAACGATCTCAATGACAAAGTTATCAAAGACGAAATTGACCGCGCTAAAAATGAAATCATTCAGGTCGGCAAACAAGGCATTTATAAAAATGTCAAAGAATTGAAAAACGACACCGTAACGCTTGGCGGATCAAGCGGAAAAACCAAAGCACTGCGTTCTCTTTTCAGTTTTAGCATCAGAGGGGAAGAAGTTGATTCGGAAATTTATCTTTTCAGTTACGAAAATCATTTCATCAAAATCCGCACCACGCGCCCGAAAGCTGAAGATAATGCCGAAAATAAAGTGTTCACGAAGTTTCTCGGCGAAATTGACAAACTCTTTTCAGGCAACAGTTACGATAAAAAAA
>CALMEH010000734.1 GCA_937863115.1 uncultured Acidobacteriota bacterium | reverse complement strand
ATCTCCGACTTGCGGAATATCGCCCGGTGCGCGGAACGGAAACGAGAAAGAAGAATCATCTTCACTGGGTAAGATAAACCATTCGCCGGTGGATGCTCTGTAGAAGGCAATATCGGTCTTTCCGTCGCCCGTAAAATCCGCCGGAACAGGTTTATCGTTTTGGCTGCCAAATTGAGCCGCGACGGTTTGTCCTGAATCCGAGCGGTTAATCCACCATTCGCCGGTTGACGGGCGGAAGATAGAAATGTCCGTTCTGCCGTCACCTTCGAAATCAAAGACCGCGTTCGGCTGCATGGAATTGATGCGGGGCGTGTTAGTGTATGCCGGAAAGTTTCCGCCGATAATAACCTTATTATCGGGAAAAACCGCCATCGTGTGTATTGATTGCGCGCTGTTGGGATTTATTCCCCGCGAATTGAACTTGAAGGCATAATCCAATATGCCGTTTGTTCTGAGGCGCGCAACGAAGGTCTTGGTTAATGTATTGAAGTATGCGGATTCGAAAGTGTAAGTCATTATGACAAGAATCCGACCGTCTGGCTGAACCGTAAACGTCGAAGCATTGATGGTGCTTCCGCGCGGGGCATTAAATGAGATGTCGCGCCCGCCGTCCGAGTTGAGCCGCACCAGCCCTACCGAGACAAAAAATTGAGTATCTGTGCGTTGAAAAAGACCAAAAATCAGAATTTTTCCGTCCGGCTGAACATAAACTTCGTTGATGGAACTCTGAGTATAATTCGGTGCGTTCAGGGTTAGAGTAGCGTCGAGACTACCGTCTGCATTGAGCCGGGCGATATAGCTTTTCGCAGTGCCGTTAACGGATGTGAAACTGCCGACGACGATTATTTTCCCGTCCGGCTGAACAGCCATCGAATTAATGCTGGCTGCCGACGGTGTAAAGGTCGGCGCAAACGACGTATCGCGGGAGCCGTCGGAGTTGAGCAACGCAAAATTGGTCGCCTGGGTGTCGCTGCCGAATCGGAAAGATCCCAGGATTAATAATTTCCCTCCTAGATAAGGAACGACTTTCCGGATTTCGCCGGTTTGGGTGAAGTTCGGGTTAAACGTGGTGTCGCGGGAGCCGTCCACGTTGAGCATGACGAGCATTCGCTGCGTCACGCCGTTATAAGTATTGAAATTTCCAACGACGGCTATTTTCGAACTGCTTAAAAGCCCGACATCATTAACGCGCGAGCCGGTCTCGAAACCTGTCCCCGGATTAAACGAATTGTCGAGTGTGCCATCGTAGTTCAGACGCGCGATGTTCTTTCGAGAAGAATTGGCAAAATGCGTGAATTCGCCGGCAACCACAAGTTTGCCATCCGGTTGCGGAGCTACTTTGCGAACGACTCCGACAGTGCCGGTGCCGACGTCAAAGCTGTTGTCACGATTGCCAAAACTGTCCGTCCGGCTAACGCCTAAAGAATCGGCATTGTTGAATTTTGTGAACCCGCCGACGAAGATCGGATTGTCCAATGGGGTGATGTCGTATACCGTTCCATCCGTTCCGGCGGTAAAGCTCGTATCGAGCGTGCCGTTCGAGAATAGGCGTGCGATGTTGTTTTTCGGCGTGCCGTTAATCTGCGCGAAAAACCCGCCGACGAAAATTCTTCCGTCCGCTTGCAGCCTAACAGTGCGTGCGGTGTAGAGCGCTGTCGGAATGTCAGCGACAAATGACGTATCGAGCGAGCCGTTCGTATTGAAACGGGCAATTTGGTTTTTCGTGACACCGTTGACCTGA
>CALMEH010000733.1 GCA_937863115.1 uncultured Acidobacteriota bacterium | reverse complement strand
TATTTTGGCGGTAATTATCAGAAAAGTTTGACTTCCATTCAAGAGAGTGGAATCTTTTCTCAAACTTTGAGTCGGTCGCGGTTTTCCCGTCGTCTCAATCGAATTACTGATTTGCTCCATCTTCTTTTCAACGAATTGGGCAATACTCTGAAAGAACTTAATCTGGAAAGCCGTTATGTCATTGATTCTTTTCCGGTTGCGCTCTGTCAAAATATTCGGATTAAAAGAAATCGGTTGACCAAAGCAGTTTCCGACAAAGAAAGTTATCGGGGATATATTTCGAGCAAAAGAGTTTATTTCTTCGGCGTCAGAGTCCAGGTTATCACCACGAATGACAATATTCCGGTCGAATTTTCGATCTTGCCGGGAGACATCTCTGATTTGCAAGGTTTGGCAGAATTGCCGCTGAATTTTCCTGAAGGAGCAGCCATTGCCGCCGATGCCGCTTATACGGAATATAATTGGGAAGATTTTGCTCAAGAAGTTGAAAAGATTAAATTGCTGGTGATGAGAAAGAAAGGTTCTTGGCGTGGCGATAGTGAAGCCGTCAAATATTACAAATTCTGGCTTCGCCATCGAATTGAAACGACCTTTGGAGAAATAGCTAAATTGTTTCCGAAAAAGATTCATGCGACCAATTTAAATGGATTTATTTTCAAAGTCTTTCTGTTTTTATTGGCTTTTCAAGTTGATAAAGCCTTTATTCATTAACTGGCAACTTGGGTTATTATAGTATCTCCTTTGGTTGAGAGACCGGAGATGAATCCCGATCCGTTGTATGCTTTGTATAAATCTCCTAATCTAAAAAAACACACAATATTTGAAGACAAAAACTCTTATTTTGCCGAATCACAAATAAAAATAAATTTGAAAACCTTGCGCGATTGCCAACGCGAAGCAATCGCCGCGCTCAGTAATTATTACGGAAAGGGCGGCAGCAAAGCGGCTTGCGTAATGTCCGTTGGATCGGGGAAAACTGCTCTCGGAGTTACGGAAGTTCTGGCATTCACCAAGCGTCGCGCATTAATTATTACTCCGGGCAGTGTGATTCGCGGCACTTTTGGGAAAGCCCTCGACCATCAAGGGTTGGAAAATGTCTTATACGGACCCCCGAATGGTCCGCTGATACCGGGAGCAAAACCGCCGCGAGTCTTAATGCTCGACCGCGAAGAAGGAGCGATTCGCCGGATCACAAGGGAAAATCTTCTCGTGATGATGTCATCGTCACCAATTTTCACTCGCTCGGCACAGGCGAAGATGAAGACGATGTATTAGCCAAACTTTCAGTCGAGGACATTGATATGATTATCGTTGATGAAGCACATATTGCTGCCGCCAAATCATATCAGAGAACTTTCCGGCATTTTCCCAAAGCGCGAACTCTTTTGATGTCAGCGTGTTTTCAGCGGCTTGACGGCAAACCGATAGATGCCGATGTCGTTTAGCGTTATCGCCTGATTGATGTGAAACCGTACCTTTATCTGTCGTTTCGGTTTTGGGCTTCGCGTCGCCGTGGTCTTCGCCGCCGTGCGCGAAAATTTGCGAAATGTTTCCAGCCACGAAAAATAAAAGCAGAAAGCCTGTTGCCGATGTTCTGTTTAGTAAAATTTTGTTAAGCCTGTTCATAAATTGTCAGGAATCTCCTTGGCGGCACAATATTTCTTGAATTTTGAAATGGCAAAACGTATGCCGAAGATTTATTAAAACTTTGGATTCGGCTTATTACAGAAAATAAAGAGGTTGTAGGCGTTTTTTGAGAGACGGCAGAAAATGTCTCGGTGGGCGATGTGTTTGATTGCAATCAATAACTTGTTTTTAATCAAACAGTATCAGATTGAAAAAACCATATATTTAGTAGGCAATGCGTTTTGGTTACGCGCCGCCTGTATTTTCTACAAAACTTCACGCATCAACGAGTCCAAA
>CALMEH010000732.1 GCA_937863115.1 uncultured Acidobacteriota bacterium | reverse complement strand
GACGGAACTTTAGCGGCAACCGATACACCGCTCAATCCGGGAACGCCGCAAGTTACTGCCGCGGCTTATATCAACAATTTCGCGGGCGCAACCGTAACGACGCTTTACGACATTGACAGCGGAAACGACACGCTTTATACGCAAAATCCGCCGAATAACGGAACGCTCGTGCCGGTTGGTGCGCTCGGCGTAAACATTACTTCGGTCAACGGTTTCGACATCGCCGCCGGAAACAACACGGCTCTTGCGGCGGTTCAACTGACTGGCGGAACTTCTTCGCAACTTTATGCGATTAATTTAACAACCGGCGCGGCTTCATTCGTCGGACCAATCGGCGGTGGCGTTCCCTTGCGCGGACTTGCTTTAACCGGAGGTTCGGCGGCAAGCGCAACGGCTGATTTCGACGGAGACCGACGCACGGATTACAGCGTTTTCCGCACAACCGATAACACTTGGTATATCAATAACAGTTCAAACAATTCGTTCAGCTTCACGCAATTCGGATTGACGGGCGACGTATTTACGCCGGGCGATTATGACGGCGACGGAAAAGCAGATATTTCTGTTTGGCGCAATACGAACGGCGTTTTCTTCGTTTTGAGAAGTTCCAACAACACGGTTCAGGCTTATCAATTCGGGACTAACGGCGATGAACCGGTTGCCCGCGATTATGACGGCGACAGCAGAACCGATTTCGCGGTCGTGCGGCGCACGGGCGGACAGATGATTTGGTATGTCAACAACAGCGCAGGCAACACTTTCCGCATCGAGCAATTCGGTCTTGATTCGGACATTACCGCACCGGGCGATTATGACGGCGACGGACGTTTCGATTTAGCCGTTTATCGCGGCACGGGCAACAATCCGGCGACATTCTTTGTTCAGCAATCAACCGCCGGATTTACCGCTAGACAATGGGGCTTGGGCAGTGATTTTGTCGTTCCCGGCGATTATGACGGCGACGGTAAAACCGATTTTGCCGTAGCTCGCACCGGCACGCAATATTCTTGGTATATTTTGCGAAGCTCGGACGGCGGATTTACTCCCGCGAATTTCGGTGCGAAACCGCATTTCACGACACAAGGCGATTATGACGGCGACGGCAAAACCGATATTTCCGTTTATGATCCGGGTGTCGGCGCGTTCTACGTTTTACGCACGGTCAGCGGCGCGGTCGTTTTCTATCGCTTCGGACAAAACGGTGATATTCCTATCGCCAATTTTGATACACATTAATTTGGTTAGTTGTTAGTCGTTCGTTGTTAGTTGCAAAATCCGGTTTTCCGAAATGCAACTAACAACGAACAACTTTGGAGAAAATATTTATGAAAAATTTACTTAAAAAACTCGGAAAAGGTTTGGCGGGAATATCACTTATCTTTTCGCTGTCGGCAATTCCGACATTGGCATCAAGCCACTCGGAAGCACCGCTTATTTCGATGGACAGATTTGCCGACAATACGGACACTTACGCATTTAGAAGCGTCGAAGCAGGACGCGAGGGCTTTGTTACTCTGATCGCCAATTTTATTCCTTTGCAAGAACCGTCGGGCGGACCTCAATGCTTTCGCTTTGACGACACGGTTTTGTATGAAATCAAAATTGACAACACGGGTGACGGCATTGAAGACATTCGTTATCAATTCCAATTTACGACGCAAACCTTTAACGCCAACACCGTTTTAGGACAAAACACGATCAATCAAGACGGCGCGATTTCGAGTTTGAACGACATTGATTACAATATGCCGCAAACTTACTCTGTGCGTCGCATTGATCGAACTTCCGGCAGAAACGGCAGAATTGTTGCCGCCGGACTTCGCACACCGCCCGCCAACATCGGACCGCGTGTAACGCCGAATTATGAAGCGAATCTCGGTCAACCAGCAGTTTACCCTTTGCCGAATGGCGGAAAGGTTTTTGCCGGAACGCGCGATGAATATTTTTATATTGATTTGGGCGTTTTTGACGGCTTAAAACTTCGCACGATTGACACGGGCGGACCCGGAATTTTTAACGGAAACGGTATTGATTCGACGCAAAACTACAACGTCAGCTCGATTGCGATTGAAGTTCCGATTCAAGAATTAACGCGCAATTTTGCCGTGCCGACAGGTCCGACCGATCCGAATGCGGTTATTGGCGTTTGGTCAACGGCAAGCCGTCGTTCGACACGAGTCATCAGTCAAGGCGGAACGCGCACTAATTCGGGCGATTGGGTGCAAATTTCGCGTCTTGGAAATCCGCTGGTTAATGAAGTCGTCATTCCGCTTGCGCTGAAAGATGCTTTCAATTCGCTTTCGCCAAAAGATGATGCGGTTGCCGCACCTGCGGTTCTCGACCCCGAATTTCCGAAAATCGTTAAATTTGCGCTGGCTTCGTTTTACGGGCTGAACATCAATATTCCGCCTGCGCCGCGCAATGATTTAGTGGCGATTTTCGCTACGGGAATTCCGGTTAATCCGATAACGGGACCGAATTACACGACGTTTCTTTCGGACGGACAGCCGCACGAATATCTGCGTCTGAATACGGCAATTCCGATTACGCCGATTGGTTCGCAAAATCGGCTCGGATTGCTCGGCGGCGATGTTGCCGGTTTCCCGAACGGACGGCGCGTGTTTGATGATGTAACCGACATTGCGCTTCGTGCCGTGCTTGGCGGAACACCATTCACACCCGATTTTAACGTCGCGCCGAACAATGCGGCGGGCGATGGTGTCAGCGCAAATCCCGAAGGTCCGCTTTTAACGCGCTTTCCTTATTTGTTGCCACCGAATCCGGGCAACACAGCGCGAACTTCAAACATTCGCCCCGTAACCGGATTTAGCGATAATGATTTCTAATCTTCATCAAAAAAAAGTTCGTTTGAAAGCATCTGAAAATGGTTTTCAAACGAACTTTTTTCTTAACGCTAATTGAAAAAATGCGTTACCAGAAAATTTATGAAAAACGCATTCTTTTTTACTACATTTTTAATCGCTGTATGCTTCGCCGCAGGCGCGTGTTCATCAGCGAAAAACGAAAATCCGATAGTCCAAACAACGAACGCAAATTCATCAAACGACGCGGAAGATACAGACATAAAATCGGCTCTGCAAATAATCGAAAAATCGCCCGATGCGCCCGAAGGTTACTCACAACTTGCGATAGCATATATCAAACGCGCACGGCAAACCGGTGATTTCAGTCTTAATTCAAAAGCCGAAACTGCCGTTAAGAAATCTCTGGAAATTGATCCGAGAAACGCGATTGCGTTAAAACTTTCAGCGTCACTTCACCTGACATTCCACCGTTTTAACGAAGCTCTCAAAGCAGGCAAACAATTAACTAAAGATTATCCGCAAGACGCTTTCGGTTACGGCGTTTTGGCGGACGCAAACACCGAACTCGGAAATTATAAAGACGCGATTGACGCGGCGCAGAAAATGGTTGATTTGAAACCGAATTCATCGTCCTACGCCCGAGTTGCACATCTTCGCTCGCTACACGGCGACACGGAAGGCGCAATCGAAATGTTCAAAACCGCCGCACGAACTACAGATCCTTCGGACAAAGAAGCGCAAAGTTGGGCTTTGGTGCAACTTGGCGATGAATATTGGAAATACGGCAAATATGAGGAAGCCGAAAAGGTTTATGACGAAGCATTACAAAATCTGCCGAATTATTATTTGGCTCTCGCCGCCAAAGGAAAAGTTCGCGCTTCGCTGAATGATTTCGACGGTGCAATTAAGATTTTGACCGATACCAATAATCGCGTTCCGAATGTTGAAACCGCAATTTTGCTCGGCGATATTTACGCTCGGCAAGGCAACGGCGAAAAAGCAAAGGAACATTATGATTTAGTCGAAGTTATCGAAAAAAAAATCGGTGTCAATAATGACCAAAAACGTCTGGCATTGCTCTGGGCTGACCACGATTGGAAATTGGATGAAGCTCTGGCAATCACGAAACACGAATCGAACGAACGCAAAGACATTTTTACAACTGACGCACTGGCTTGGACTTTATACAAAAAAGGAATGTTGACGGACGCGAAAACGGCGATTACAGAAGCAATGAATCTAAAATCGAACGATGCGCGAATTCTGTATCACGCCGGAATGATTGAAAAAGATTTAGGCAATCGCACCGAATCAAAAAAATTGCTCGAACAAGCATTAAAACTGAATCCGGCGTTTGACCTTTTGCAAGCCGAAAATGCTCGAAAGGCTTTGCTGGAATTGAAATCAAAGCTTGTAGTTCCGTCTTTAGGCGGCTTCTTTGATAAGCAAGAAGCCGCCTAAAGACGGAACTAAAAACAAAAATGAATATGAAAAAACATTTTTACATCTTAATCGCGCTTCTCGTTTTGGCAGTTTCGGCTATCGCGCATCCGCTCGGAAATTTCAGTATGAATCAGTATTCGCGGCTGATGGTTGAAAAATCCGAAATAAAAATCCGGCAAATTTTGGATATGGCGGAGATTCCGACTTTTCAGGCGCAAAGCGCGATTGACACCGACAAAGACGGAAAAATGTCCGATGCGGAATTGCAAATTTACGCCGAACAAATTGCGCCGCAAATTCTCTCGAATCTTTCGTTGACGGTCAATAATCAACCGCTTGAAATCCGCACTGAAAAGAATAAGATTTTTTTGAAACAGGGCGAAGGAAGTTTGCCGACCTTACGCCTTGAAATGGATTTGAGCGCGAACACGAAAAACGTGCAAGAAATAAACCGCGTAAATTTTGAAAACAAAAATTACGCGGAACGAGTCGGCTGGAATGAAATCGTTATTGCCCGTGCCGGAGGCATCGAGATTTTTAACAGCACGGCGGCAGGAAGCGGCGTTACCGACGAGATACAAACGTATCCGCAAGAGACGTTGGACGCGCCGCTTTCCGAACGCAAAGCCGAATTTTCCTTTACCGCTAACACGATTCCCGAAAATGCAAAACCGCTCCAAAACCGCGACGGACACATTAGCACAGCGGTCGTTCAAAAAGACAAGCTCAC
>CALMEH010000731.1 GCA_937863115.1 uncultured Acidobacteriota bacterium | reverse complement strand
TCGCCGCCGAATTTATCAAGCAACCAGCGCATATATTTTACACCTGCGTCAATGTTTTGGCGCGGATCGTAAATGTCCGTTACCCCGAAACGCACAGCAGTTGCCGGCATCAACTGCATTAAACCGCTCGCACCTTTGTATGAACGAGCTTTTAATTTGAAGGCTGATTCTTGGTGCATTTGAGCGTAAATCAAAAGCGGGTCAATGCCGTATCGTCGGCTTGAGGTAACGATGTAATTGTCAATCGTTGAATCGCCCGTCGTAAAACCGCCCAAACCTGTTGCCGTTCCCATCGTGGTTTTTGTGTAACTGACGTTTTGCGTTGTATTTTTTTGAGTTTTATTTTGCTGACTCAAACCTTCCTGCACACTCATTGTTTGAGTGGTTGATTGTTGTTTTGCGCCGCGTTTGTTGCGCGATACAGTCGTTGTAACCGCAGGTTTAACAACTGTCGGCGTAACGACTTGAACGCCTTTTTGCGTATCGAAATTGTCAAAGACTCTCGAACGAGTTTGAGCAGAAATGCCGGAAACGAGGAAAATCCCAAAAAAAACGATGACAGGTAGAAGTTTTTTCATAAATATACTTTTTTCGATTTTGACTGAAACGGTTTGGTGTTTATTCGAGGTGTTTTATTGATTGCGTCAAGCCCGTTTTTTTGAGCCGCTATTTAATTAAAAATCAGAATAGAAAACTTATTCCAAAAAAAATTTACACTGTTTAAACATTTTTTATCGTTAATTTTGTAATTTATTGAAAAAGGGGCGTTTGCGCTTGTCAAAACAAAAAAAATCTTATATCTTCAAATTAATCTAATCCGTTTATTCAAAAAAAATTATGCGAGAAAATTTTCCGGGCTATAAAAAGTCCAAAAAGCATCCGTATCTTAAAGACGTAAGTTTGTTTTCTCTTGAAGGAAAAAATGATTTTCTTCTTATCGGCATTATTTTTTTACTTGTTTCATTCTTTATGCTGAGCGGATTCTTGTTTAAATAAATCTACTTTTTTCGCAAAGCATCCTCGATATTTTTCGCTTTTGTCATTTCGGCGAAATCCTTTAACTCTAAAAAAATGCTCTATTTATCGCAAATTCTTGGTCGTCCGATTTTCGATGCCGAAGGCGAACGCATTGCGGTTATCAAGGATATGATTGTGCGCTATGGTGAAGCTGATTATCCGCCGATGGTCGGACTCGTAGCGCGTTACCGGCGGCGTAATTTTTTTATGTCGCGCTCACGGATTTCGTCTTTGAACGAAACCGGTGCAAGAATGAATTCGGAAATTATCAATCTCAAACCTTTCACGCGCCGCGAAAACGAAGTTCTGCTGGCAAAAGACGTTTTGGATAATCAATTGATTGACGTTGACGGCAAGCGCGATGTGCGTGTCAACGATGTGCAGATTATTGAGGTCGGCGACGAATGGCGCGTTTCCGGCGCAGATGTTTCTCTGCAAGGTTTTTTGCGGCGTTTGATGCCGAAAGGTTTTTACGGAAGTTCAAGAACAGTCGAAGTTATTGATTGGGCGGACGTTGGATATTTGGCGACCGATTCGGCTTCATCAACGGTGAAATTAAAATCTTCAAAAGACAAATTATCGCGTCTTCATCCGGTTGAAATTGCTCAACTTGCCGAGAGTTTATCGCCGATTCACCGCACGGAAATCGTCGAAAGTTTAGACGACGAAATCGCTGCTGATACACTTGAAGAAATGTCCACGGAAAATCAAGCGCGAATTCTCGAAGATATGGATGAAGAACGCGCCGCGGATCTTTTGGAAGAAATGTCGCCCGATGACGCGGTTGACGTTCTCGGCGAAATGTCGGACGAAAAAGCGCAAGAACTTCTCGATTTGATGGAGGACGAGGAAAAGGCTGACGTTGCCGAGCTTCTTGCGTTTGAACACGATACGGCAGGCGGTTTGATGACCACGGAGTTTGTCGTTTTCCCGAAAAACTTAACGGTTTCACAAGCGATTGCCGCATTACGGGAAATGGCTGAAACGCCGGCGATGATTTATTATCTTTATGTTGTCGAAGAAGAAAATTCGTGGAAATTGGCAGGTTTGATTACGCTTCGGAGTTTGATTTTAGCTGATCCAACGCTGAGTTTGGCGGAAGTTATGCGCGAGAAGTTTCAATTTGCACATCCGTCTGACGATGCGAAAGAAACCGCACAAAAAATCGCCGAATATAATCTTTTGGCTTTGCCCGTCGTTGATGACGAAGGCGACATTGCAGGAATCGTTACGGTTGACGATGCAATGGAAATTCTTCTGCCGAAAAATCTTCAAAGAAGTCTGCCGCGTCTTTTCGGATAAAATTGCTTGTAAAATGCTTGTCCTTGATATTTTAACGATTAAACACGAGGATGCCCCGAAAAGGAATAAGAAATGGTGAAAAGCGCAGAATAGCCCAAGTTTTTTTTTGTAAAATCTATAAAATTCAAATTTTCGAGGTAAAAAAAAATGCAAAGTAAATGGCAGCGAATTGCGGCGTTTTTCGCAATTTTCGTGTTCGTATGTTTTGGGTTGAGTTTGATGATTTCGGATTCCAGATTTGAAACTTCTAAGGTTTCCGCGCAAACTAGTCCGACTCCGGTTGAGTTTAGCCAAACGGAAGCACTTGCGAAACTTCGTGAGCAAATCAAAGGCAAAGAAAACGAGCCGGCGGAAAAGGTTTTCAAAAATATCCAATCGCTGAAAGGCGTTCCGGCGGGCAGACTCCTTGCGATTATGCAGATGGGTTATGCGCGTTCGCTCGGCGTGGATTGCACACATTGCCACGTTCCCGACAAATGGGAAGCCGAAGACAAAAACACGAAACAGATTGCCCGCGAAATGTCGGCGATGGTTGTAAAAATCAACAGTGAACTTCTCAAAGGCATTAAAAATTTGAAAAGCGTAACGCCGACAATCAACTGCACGACTTGTCATCGCGGCGAAGTTAAACCGGCTCTGAATTTGCCGATGCCGAAGAATTAAGGGAAATATGGAAAAATTGCTTAAATTTTTAATTATTTTTGCATTGCTTTTTTGTTTCGTTGCGCCGATTTCCGCACAAAAAGATGAGAATCTCAAACAAAAATTGCAAGCGAATCTCGACCAATGGCACAAAGCTGGGAAATTTGCAGGTGCAACGCTCGGCGTTTGTTTAGCGGACGGAAATTGTTTTGGTTTGGCAACAGGTTTTTCAAATCTTGAAACCAAAACGCCTATGAGACCTAATGATTTGATGCTTGCAGGAAGTGTTGGCAAAACTTTTGCGGCAGTTGTTGCTTTGCAATTGGTCAAAGAAGGTAAGATTAATCTCGACGACAAAATCGAAAAATATCTCGGCAAAGAAGGTTGGTTTTCGCGCTTGCCGAATGCGAAAGACATTACTGTTCGGCAGTTGATGAATCATTCGAGTGGGTTGGTGCGCTACGAATTTAATCCGAATTTTCTCAAAGATTTGCGAGCCGCGCCGGATAAAATCTGGAAACCGGAAGAACTCATCGCGTATCTTTTCGACACTAAAGCGGCGTTTGAAGCGGGCAAAGATTGGGATTATTCGGACACGAATTACATCATTCTCGGAATGATTATCGAAAAAGTTTCGGGCAAAAAATATTACGATTTGGCGCGGAACAGAATCTTGAAACCTTTGAAATTTGAAAAAACTTTTCCGCAAGACAAACGCAAATTAAAAGGTTTGATTCAAGGTTATGCAGGCGAAGGCAATGATTTTACGGGCAAAGACACGGTTTTGGAAAACGGCAAATTTATAATCAATCCACAATTTGAATGGACAGGTGGCGGAATGGTTTCAAACTCCGAAGATTTAGCGCGTTGGGCGAAAGCGATGTATGAAGGCAAGGCATTTTCGGCAGATTTATTGACGCAAATGCTCGACGGCGTTCCGGCAAAACTTGGGCGCGATGCGAAATACGGTCTCGGTGTCATAATTCGCCCGACGCAAATCGGTTTGACTTACGGACACAGCGGATTTTTCCCCGGCTATATGACCGATATGATGTATTTTCCCGAATCGAAAATTTCCGTCGCTGTGCAGGTAAATTCGAGCGTTCCGCAAAGTTTCGGCGGTAAATCTTTGAGTCGGATTTTAGTCGAATCAGCTGCCACCATCACGGACAAACAATTCGTGCCTGCAACAACAACGCAAACCGCGCCGATGAAAAAGCAATTTGTCATAATTTTGCATTTAAACGCGAAATATCAGGACGAGAAAAATTGGACGGAAGCGGACAATCAAGCCGTCGGGCGACACTTTGCAAAATTGCAGGAATTACAAAAACAAGGCAAATTGATTCTCGCCGGACGCACAACTGTCAAAGAATCAACGGGTTTTGTGATTTTAGAAGTCGAAAGCGAGGCGGAAGCCAGAAAAATTATGGAAGACGATGCCGCGGTAAAAGCGGGAATTATGTCTGCAGAAATTTTACCGTTTCAGACGGCTTTGATGAAAAGCAATTAACGAGTTTTTTCTTTGCCTACGAACCCCACGAAAGATACACGAAGAGAACATTTAACATTTTTCGGATTTTTCGGATTTTTCGTAGGTAAATAATTTTCCGTCCTTTGCGTTTCACTTAAAATCCGCGCTAAAATCAAGGTCATTTCAAATCTTGGAGAATCAATCAATGAAAAAATATCTGACTTTTGTGTTTGTTCTTTTGCTGTCGGTAAATTCCGCTTTTGCCATTGATATGAGCAAGGAAATCAACGCAGCAACCGATAAAATCGCGCCGAAACTCGTCGAATGGCGGCGGCATTTGCATCAATATCCCGAACTTTCAAATCGTGAATTTAAGACTTCAAAATATGTCGAAGCGCATTTGCGAAAATTAGGTTTGGAAGTTCGCACCGGAATTGCCAAAACCGGCGTGGTCGGAATTTTGAAAGGCGCATTGCCCGGACCGACGCTTGCACTTCGCGCCGATATGGATGCGCTTCCCGTTACGGAAAGAAATTCTTTGCCGTTTGCGTCCAAAGAAAA
>CALMEH010000730.1 GCA_937863115.1 uncultured Acidobacteriota bacterium | reverse complement strand
GTTTTTATGAGAGCTGTTATTCAAAAAGTTTCACGCGCCAAAGTTACCGTTGGAGGCGAAGTTACGGGCGAAACCGGCGCGGGCGTTTTAGTGCTTTTAGGCGTGGCGGTTGAAGACGCGGAAAAAGACGCGATGTATTTGCTCGATAAAATCTTAAATCTCCGCATCTTTGAAGACACGGTCGGCAAAATGAATCTTTCGCTACTCGATGTTTCGGGTGAAATGCTCGTCGTTTCGCAATTTACGCTCTACGGCGATGCGAGGAAAGGCAGACGACCGTCATTCATCAAAGCCGCGCCGCCCGAAAAAGCCAACGCGCTCTATGAATTCTTTGTCGCCGAAGCGCGGAAACAAATCGCCAAAGTCGAAACCGGACGTTTTCAAGCGATGATGGATGTCGAGCTTGTCAACGATGGTCCGGTTACGATTTTGCTTGATAGCGGCAAATTGTTTTAGAATTAAACCGATATGATTAAATCACTTTTATTTATTACTCTTTTAACTGCAATTTTTTTAACGGCTTCGTGCAATGACGCGAAAACCAATTCCAAGCCTGCCAACGCCAAGGGCAACGCTAACGCCAACGTCAAAACCGGCGTTGCGCCCGTTGCCGACAGCGAAATTGCCGTTATCGAAATGGAAGAACCGGCATTCGGCACGATAAAGCTCGAACTTTATTCAAATATTGCGCCGCTCCAAGTCGAGAGATTCAAAACTTTGGCGAAAGAAGGCTATTACAACGGTATCGCTTTTCATCGCATTAACGCGACCGTCATCCAAGCCGGAAACGCCGACACCAAACCCGGCAAACAACCGAATCCGATGAAGGAAGGCGATTCCGGCAAGCCGAATGTTCCCGCCGAATTTTCCGACGTGCCATACACGACGGGAATTTTGGGCGCAGCGCGTCTCGGCAACGACGTTAATTCTGCCAATTCGCAGTTTTTTATTATGCTCAAACCCGAACCGCAATTCGATAAGAATTACACTGTTTTCGGCAAAGTTATCGAAGGTATGACCAACGTCAACACCATCGCCGGAGTTCCAAAAAACGGCGAAAAACCGATTGATGCGGTCAGAATTAAATCAATTACGATTCAGCCGAAATAAAAATTTTGAGTCCCGCCTTTAGGCGGTTTTCTGTTATTTAACAAAAACGTGCATCTGGCAATTTCCGCCTAAAGGCGAGACTCAAAACTTTTTTCCGATGTAACATTATATTTTTATGCTCGCGTAGCTCAGTGGATAGAGTGCTTCCCTCCGAAGGAAGAAGTCGCAGGTTCGAATCCCGCCGCGAGTATTTTTTATTTGCCTTGAAAATCACCAGCCGCGACAATTCAAAATTAAAATTTGCTCGAAATGTGCGCGACGGGCGCGTTGCGGATTTGATTTTTGTCGAAGGTTTGCGCCTTGCGGAAGAAGTTTTGCGCTCAAACGTCGAAATAAGCGAAGTTTTTTTTACCGCGCATTTTGCCGAAACCGAACGCGGCAAAATCTTTTTGAATCAAACGGCAAATCACACCGAAGTTTCTGAAAATATTTTTAATTCGCTCGCCGACACGAAAAATTCTCAAGGCGTTGTTTTGATTTCCGCGAAGCCCGAAACAAGTCAGCGGCGCATCGAATCCGACTTGCCCAAACACGAATTCCCGCTCGTTGTTCTGCTCCACGGAACGAATAATCCTTCAAATCAAGGCGCGATATTGCGGACGGCAGAAGCGGCAAATGTTGCAGGCGTGATTATCACGAAAAATTCGGCTGACGCATTTTCGCCGAAAGCTCTGCGCTCGGCAATGGGTGCGCGTCTGCGGCTTCCGATTTGGACGAATGCAGATTTTTCCGAAGTTTTAGATTGGGCGTGTGAGCAAAATTTAGTTTCGATTTGCGCCGATGTTAATTCAAATAAATGCTACACCGAAATTGATTGGAAGCAACCGCGTCTGCTGATTTTTGGTTCGGAAGCACACGGTTTGAGCGCAATCGAACGCGAAAGGATTGACGAAAGTTTGCTGATTCCGATGGCAAACGATGTCGAAAGTCTTAATCTGGCAGTTTCTTGCGGAATAATTTTATTTGAAGCCAAAAGGCAGAAACACGATTGGTAAGGAGTGTGTTGAAAATAAGTAGGGCGACAAAAATAATAAACTGTAAAATTAAGTTGCAAATGTCCAATAAACTTTAGTTTGTTGAGCTTGAAGCGAAGCGACAAGCTAAAGCGTGTCGGACTCAGTTGCCTATTTTTAGATTATCCTAAATATGTCTTATTACTTACCGCAATTTACACATTCCTTAACAGTCGTGTTTCTGCCTTTTTTTTACGGCGTATTTGCTTTCGTATTCGCGGAATTTGTATTTGCCGTCGAAGAACTGTTCAACGGCGATTGTTTCTTAAATTCCGTTTGCGCGGCTTCGGATGTCGCAATCGCCAAGCCAAGATTTATATCATTTTTCAAAGTCTTTTGATTGCTTTTGTGAACTTCGGAAAGCTGTGTTTGCGCTTCTTTGAAATATTTCGCGGCTTCCGAGA
>CALMEH010000729.1 GCA_937863115.1 uncultured Acidobacteriota bacterium | reverse complement strand
AAAGCGGGTGAGTATAATCCTCCAACACTCCTCCAACACCACACCCACCCGTGTGCACCGCGGAACCCGCCACTCCCAACCAAGTTCCCGGCAGGTGCGGAATTCCATCGTTTCGCTTACAGTTCCAATACAAGAATTGTTCGGACATATCTTGGAGTGCGCCGTTGACGCTCAAATAATGTTCATACGCCGAGAGTGCCGCGTGTGCGACACAAGTGCCACGACTTCTTTGATTTCTAATCGGCGGCATTTCATTTATCAGATTGACGTTCGGCGGAACGACTGCCGACGGAAGGCTGATGTTGAACGCTCTGGTTGAAGACGGTATTTTGTCTAAATCTACGCCGAGCGTATAGCTGCCCTGTCTGATTTGTTCCAATGCCTGCATCGGAACTTGCGCCGCCGAAGACATACTTTGGCTGACGGTTTCCACCAAATCCGGTATCTTGACACCGAGATATTCGGCTAATTCAGGACCGGCAACCTGTGCCATACCGACAAATTGCTCAAGGCTTTCCTCACCGCTTAAGCCGAGAGCCTGCAATTTTGTTAAATGATCTTTCACTTGCGTTATTTGATTTAAATTCATAGTTTTTCTCCTTAGTTTTTTATCGGCTGAAATACTCACAGCCGTTTGAGTTAAAAGCAATGTTAAGACATTTGCCTCAGCACTATTCACTTCAAAGCGGGCGAGTCCGCTTATCTCTTAAAATTTCCCCCGCTGTTATTCGTTGGGTGGCGGGTCGGGTTTTATACCAAAATAGGCGTAAACTGCGCCGAGTGCCGTGCCAATCCAAGCCTTTGTTTGCACGGTCAACTGCGGCACCGGATCGTTATTAAAACTCATAAAACCGAACAGAATCATATAGACCCCGCAAATAATCCAGAACAAAATAAAGACCGATGGCATATAACCCGCAATGATTGCCGTATAGCCTTTTAGATTTTTTTCAAACGCTTCTTTAGCCGGAAATTCGCCGAGATTGGTCGAGCCTAAAACGCCTACTACCACCGCTGAAATCAATCCGCCGATGACATTAAAAAAAAGTGTCAGATTTCCCGACAAGGTTTTTGAACAGCCGTTTATGTCTCCGCACTCTTTCGCCAAATCTACCGCTTCATAAACCGAATACCCATACAGTCCCAAAACCAGAACTGCTAAAATTCCTCCAAATAATAGTTGTGGCATAATTTTTCTTTCTCCTTTAAGTTTTCGATAAAAATGTCTAATGCAGAAATTTGCGGTGAGGGCAAAACCTTCGTTTATTTGTCAGTCGTTTGGTCAACGACAATCTGATGACTGCCTTGTGCGTCGTGGACTGTAATTTCCTCGACGGGCGTGTTGATTTGAAGCAAGGTTCTTGCCGTAAAAGGCGTTAAAACATCAAGCGAAGGTCCTGACGGTTTTCTTTGCTTGAGAATGAATTGCGGCGGAAGAATTAGGTTCGGCGATTGCTCAAAAAAGTTGTCATAACCAGAAGTTCGGTTAATTCCTTCGGCAATAATTAAAACTCCATCGCTTGATTGATTCGCCCGATATTTTACGTCTCCGTCTTGGTTGCCGAGTTCAATTTCGCCGTAAGGCACGACTATTTGCTGTCTGGCATTTGCACCGACAACTTCAACTCCGATTATTCCGAGAATTCCGTCAAGCGGTAACGAAACCGAGTAAGGCGCAAGAGCCGGAAGCCCGAAGCCGGATAAAACTCCG
>CALMEH010000728.1 GCA_937863115.1 uncultured Acidobacteriota bacterium | reverse complement strand
CTTCCGAAATAATGTTCAACTGCGCCGGAACATTGATTTTATCAGTCGCGGTGTTGGTTTCCGCCGTTACGGTTACATTTACATTCGGCGAATTTATCTGCAAAATAAAATCCGAGTTCACCGCGCCGGAATCAATCCGCACGGCTTTTGACAAAGTGCTGAAACCGGCTTGCGAAATTTCGACAATGTAAGAACCAGCGGCAATATTTTCAAACCGAAACGCGCCTCCCGCATCCGACGTAACAACTTGCAAAACAAGCTGTTGCGCGTTCAAAAGCGAAACATTCGCACCAGCCACAACCGCGCCGTTCGGATCTTTGATTGTTCCTGAAATTATGCCTGCCGATTGCGAGAAGGCACTAAAACAAAAGAGAGCGAAAACGAAAAATAAACCAATCGTTTTTTTCATAAAATTTTTTGTTTTGAGTTCCAACTTCAGCTGGCAAACCGTGTGCGAAGCATCGCGGTTTCTTACTTCGATTAAAATTCAAGTGAATCAACGCACTTGCAAACGCCTCGTTTCGCTCGCGTTTGCGCCAACTGAAGTTGGAACTCAAAACGATTCCGGTAATTCGACTTTTCGCGCATCGCGCCATAATCTTTCCAAATCGTAAAATTCACGCGCTTTTTGCTCAAAAATGTGAACGATAAAATCTCCGTAATCAAGCAAAACCCATTCCGCTGAACCGTAGCCTTCGATTCGCACGACTCTCGATTTTAATTGACTCTTAAGTTGTTCCTGAATTTCATCGCAAATCGCTTGCACTTGACGTTGATTACTTGCACTGACAATAACAAAAAATTCCGTAAAAGTCGCCACTTCGCGCAAATCCAGCGCAATTAAATTAAACGCTTTTTTCTCGGCAGCGCATTCAATCGCAAGTTTTACTTCCGCATCCAAATCTGCAAAAGGAGTTGAGATTTGTTCGATTTCAATCGAAACCGTTTCGTGTTGTAAAGTTTTTTCCTGTGTTTCTTCCATCATTATTTATAAAGTTCGTATTTTTCGATGTATTTTGCAACTGCATCAGGCACATCTTTTTGCCAATCGTCTTTATTTTCCTTGATTTTATGCCGAATTTCCGTTGCCGAAATATCAATTTGCACAGAATCGGTAAAATAAATCTTCAAATCCCTTGCGTCTTTGCGTCTTTGCGCCTCTGCGTTAAAATTTCCGCGTAAATCTACAATTCGTATCCGAATTTTATCAGTAATGTGCGAAAATCCGATTTCATAATCGGGACGAGTTACAACAATAATGTTCACCATCGTCAAAACCGTTTCCCATTCGCGCCAAGTCAAAATATCTTGCCACGAATCTGCGCCCATTACGAAAAAAATCTCTGTATTCGGCAATTCGTTTTTGAGACGCGTCAAAGTTTCGACCGTGTAAGGTCTTTCGGGCAATTCGAGTTCCATGTTTGAAACTTCAATTTCCGCTAAATCATTTGTTGCCAACGCAATCATCGCAAACCGATGAAACGCCGATGTCGGTTTTTTGTCTTTTTTATGCGGCGCGTGAAAAGCCGGAATAAAAACAAACTCGTCAAGAGTGAATTGTTCGGTCAACGCTTTCGCAATCGCCAGATGTCCAACGTGAAGCGGATCAAACGAGCCGCCGTAAAATGCAATTCGTTTCATTTTTCGTCCATATTTCGCGCAAATTCTTTTTCGCGTTTATTCCATAGAAGCCAACTCCCAAGTCCGAAAAACGGAGCAACAATGATAAAAAATAATAGAAGATGAAACCAGAAATGTTCCAATAAATGACGAAAATCTTGATAATCGTAAACGTAGCCGAAACTCAATTGGAGTAAATAAAACACCATCGCGTGAAAAAAGCCCCAAAATAAAACACCATTTATAAAAATGTAATGAAACTTTCCTTCCTCACGAGTTTTGAGCCATTTTTCTTTTACTTTTTCATTATTATTCATCTTTCTAAAAGTTGTCGGAAATGGTCAATAATTTCCAACAAAATTTCTTCGGGGCAATCGGGATTTTCAACGAAAAACCAAAAATCGCCGAGTTGATTATTGACCGAAAATTTATGCCCCCGATATTCAAAATCGAGCCACATTTCAACTACACCGTCCGTAATAAATTCAGTAATTTCCGCGCCATCGAGCTGTTCAACGTGATCGGCAAGTTCATCAAAAAACACGACTTCCGGCATATCAACAAAATGCCGTGAACCATCGTTCATTTTAATATCAAATAAATCTCTAATCATTTGTAATATGTTATGAGTCCATGGTTTAGCGTGCCGCAATCGTGAGCGAAGCAATGCCACTTCACGGACTTTAAAGCCAAAACCGCATTGCTTCGCTCGCGGTTTGCACGCTAAAGCGTGGACTCTGAACGCACACTCAAATCAATTTCTGCTTCCTTTAATTCGTCTTCAATTTCCTTCAATTCATTTAATTTTCGCGCTACAAAATAAACCAATCCCTTCGTACAAAAATTCGTAACCGCCGAGATTTCGAGAAAATCTTTACCATCTTTTTTCGCACGTTTTTTCAAACTTTTTAATCTTTCCGGCTCGTCCAAAGCATCGAGTTTTGTTGCCACAACGATTTGCGGACGAGTTGCTAAATTTTCGTCATAGTTAGCTAATTCGTGGTTAATAATTTCGTAATCTTTGACCGGATCTCTTCCCGAAATTGACGAAACATCAACGAGATGAAGCATCAATTTCGTGCGTTCAACGTGGCGCAAAAATCTGTCGCCGAGTCCTGCACCTTCGCTTGCGCCTTCGATCATACCGGGAATATCGGCAACGACAAA
>CALMEH010000727.1 GCA_937863115.1 uncultured Acidobacteriota bacterium | reverse complement strand
TGCCCGCGAAACACGCGAAAGACGCTAAAAATAAAACCGAAATGTAAATTTATCTTTCTTTTTTTTCGCGTCTTTCGCAGACAACATTTCTTAATCTTTAACTCAAGTTTTTTCTGGCAATGCAAATCGCGGATAACCCGAACGGCAAATTTCTTCGCGGATTTTTCAAAAATCGCGCTTCCGCTAACATATTTTTCGTGAAAAATTTATTGAGCCAATCCATATTCGGCGGCAGAGGTTTCACGTCCGAGCCGGTTTCGCCGATGCCAAGCGGTTTCATAATGTGCCGACGAATGACTGCCGCCGGAAAAAGCAGAGTGTTCGCGTAAGTCGAACGCAAAACGGTAAAACCTGCGTTTTCAATTTTCGATTTTAATTCGGGCAGAGTGTAACGGCGTTGTGAATTAACGGCAATGTCGTGTCCGCTTCGCATCCAACCGTAAGCCGCGCCGCGCACGAAAATCACGCCGTTTGGTTTTAAGACGCGAAACATTTCATTAATCGCTTTTTCGTCGCCATCATCAAAAAGCTGAACAAGCACATCGAAACTCGCCACTAAATCAAACGATTCATCGGCGTAAGGTAAATCGGTTGCCGATGCTTGAGCGAGATTTTTTAAATTCCGTGCCTGACAAAAATCAATTGCATCGTTTGCATAATCGAGTCCGAAAATGTTTTCTTCGGGCGCGTAACGTCTGAGCCATTCGAGATTTAAGCCCGTGCCGCAACCGGCATCAAGAACTTTAAAGTCATCGCCGCCAACACAAAAATCGTCCAAAACCGAAGCCGTAATTTCGCGCATTCCGGCAAACCACCAAAATTTTTCTTCCAGCGCGTAAAGATCTGAAAAATCTTCTTTCTGCATAAAAATTTGTTTAGAGGTTGTTTAGAAACCTACAAATGATAGAATTTTACATTCTACATTAACTTGAACAAATCTAACGGTTTTTTACTGCAAAAGAATGTAGAATGTAAAATGTAAAATTCGTTGACGATGAAAATAAAATCAATCGAACTTATCGAAATAAACTTACCGCTCGTCCATTTTTTTGAGACGAGTTTTGGCAGAACTTACGAGCGAAGAGTCATTCTGACTCGCGTTTTGGACGAAGACGGCGTTTCAGGTTGGGGCGAATGCACGGCGGGCGAAACGCCTTCGTATTCTGAGGAATGGACGGACAGTTGTTGGCAAGTTTTGGAAAAAATTCTTGCACCGATGGTTTTAGGTGCGGAAGTTGAATCGGCGGCGAAGATTTGGGATTTGATGAAAAATGTTCGTGGAAATCGAATGTCAAAAGCGGCGATTGAAACGGCTTGTTGGGATGCAGAAGCGAAGAAGTTAAATGTTCCGCTGTGGCGGCATTTGGGCGGTGTAAATCGGGAAATTTTGTGTGGTGTTTCAATCGGAATTCAAGATTCTATCGAACAACTTTTGGAAAAAATCCAAACCGAAGTTGACGCAGGTTATCAACGAATAAAAATAAAAATTTCGCCGAAATGGGATTACGAAGTTATCAAAAAAGTGCGCGAAGTTTTTCCCGATATTTTACTAATGGGCGATGCAAATTCGGCTTATTCTTTGAAAGATATTGATAAATTAAAAAGTTTGGACGAGTTCAAACTGATGATGCTCGAACAACCGCTCGCGCACGACGACATCATTGACCACGCCAAATTACAGCGCGAAATTAAAACGCCGATTTGCCTCGATGAACCGATAAAATCGCCAGATAACGCACGAAAAGCAATCGAATTAAAATCCGGCAAAATCATCAACGTCAAAAACGGACGAGTCGGCGGACACAGCGAATCGAGACGAATTGAAAAAATCTGCCGCGAAAACAAAATTCCCGTCTGGTGCGGCGGAATGCTCGAAAGCGGAATCGGACGCGCACACAACATCGCAATTTCAACACTTGCAGGTTTCACAATGCCCGGCGACGTTTCCGCCAGCAAAAGATATTGGCACGAAGACATTATCGAACCCGCCGTTGAAGTGAGCGAAAAAGGCACAATCTTCGCGCCCGAAAATGCTGGAATCGGTTTTGAAGTGCGAAGAGATAGAATTGATAAGTTAGCAGTGAGAAAAATAGAGATAAGATGAAATTCAAAGAAATTGTTAGTCGCATTAGCGGAATAAGTGTGCCTATATTTGGTCTTCAATGGACTCCTATTGAGCCTGAAATTACCAAAGCAAGAAGAATAATTACCTTTCTTGAAGACAGAAGAGTTTTATATACGCCTGAGCGCACGGAGGTTCTTTCTGAATGTGTTAATTCGGTCTTAGAAATTAGGAAATTTCTAACCATTGAACTTGGCAACTTAGACTCAAATACTGAACTTGCCAAAAACCTACGGGCAATGAGATCTGCGGGCAGAAAGTTCCTTGATCGTGTTAAAGAAAGCGAACATAGCGGATTAGATCTTAGTATGCCTAGCTTCTTACCTCTGGGAACCACGCAATTCTTTGGGGACTTAGGGATGATGCGAGGCATTTTTGGTCTTCATATTGCTTTAATTGCTGCCTCATACGGTCTAGATGTTGAAGATGATTTGGCTTCTATTCTTCCGGCTGTTGAAGAACATCAAGAAAGAGGATTAACGGAATTGAAGATTGATCAAGAAATAGAGAGCGATTAACAATTTACCAATTTTATGAGCAATCACGAACCAAACAAAATCATTTTTTCGATGGTCAAAGTGAGCAAGTTTTATGATAAAAAGCCTGTTCTCAAAGACATTTACCTTTCATTTTTTTACGGCGCGAAAATCGGCGTTCTCGGACTTAACGGTTCGGGGAAATCTTCGCTTTTGCGAATTATTGCCGGAACGGACAAGGATTTTAATGGCGAAGTCGTTTTTTCAAAAGGTTATTCGGTCGGTTATTTAGAGCAAGAACCGCAACTTGACGAATCGAAAACTGTTAAAGAAATTGTCGAAGAAGCGGTGCAGACGACGGTTGATTTATTGAAAGAATATGAAGAAATCAACGCCAAATTTGCTGAACCGATGACCGATGACGAGATGAACGCGCTGATTGAACGGCAAGGCGAAGTGCAGGAAAAACTCGACCACGCGGACGCTTGGGATTTGGATTCGCGGCTTGAAATGGCGATGGACGCGCTGCGTTGTCCGCCGCCGGAAACTGAGATTAAAATTTTGTCGGGCGGCGAAAAACGGCGTGTCGCGCTGTGTCGTTTGTTACTGCAAAAACCTGATATTTTGTTGTTGGACGAACCGACAAACCATCTGGACGCGGAAACCGTTTCGTGGCTTGAGCAACATTTGCAGAAATATGAAGGCACGATTATCGCCGTTACGCACGACAGATATTTTCTCGACAATGTTGCGGGTTGGATTCTCGAACTCGACCGAGGCGAAGGAATTCCGTATCAGGGAAATTATTCGTCGTGGCTTGAGCAAAAATCGCAGCGTTTGGCGCAGGAACAAAAGGGCGAAGACAAACGTGCAAAGACTTTGGAGCGCGAACTTGAATGGATTCGGATGTCGCCGAAAGGTCGCCACGCGAAATCGAAAGCGCGAATTAACGATTATGAAAAACTCGTCGCGGAAGAATCTGAAACACGCAATGAAACGCTTGAAATTTACATTCCGCCGGGCGAAAGATTGGGCGATATTGTCATCGAAGCACATAATGTTTCAAAGGCTTACGGTGAAAAATTATTATTTGAAAATCTCGAATTTTCTCTGCCGAAAGGCGGGATTGTCGGCATAATCGGTCCGAACGGCGCAGGAAAAACAACGCTTTTTCGTCTGATTACGGGACAAGATTCGGCGGATGCGGGAGATTTTCGCGTCGGCGAAACTGTCAAACTCGGCTACGTTGACCAATCACGCGATTCTTTGGCGGCTGATAAGACGGTTTTTGACGAAATTACGGACGGGTTAGATTTGATTCAACTCGGCAAACGCGAAATGAATTCCCGCGCTTACGTTTCGCGTTTCAATTTTGGCGGAAGCGATCAACAAAAGCGCGTCGGACAACTTTCCGGCGGCGAACGAAACCGTGTGCATCTTGCAAAAATGTTGAAATCAGGCGCAAATGTCTTACTTTTAGACGAACCGACCAACGATTTAGACGTGAACACAATGCGTGCGCTTGAAGAAGCGTTAGAAAATTTCGGCGGTTGCGCCGTTGTAATTTCTCACGACCGATGGTTTTTGGACAGAATTGCAACGCATATTCTCGCATTTGAAGGCGATTCAAAAGTCGAATTTTTTGACGGAAATTACAGCGAATACGAAGAAGATCGCAAACGCAGATTAGGACACGATGCCGACCAACCGCATCGGATTAAATATCGAAATTTAACGCGAGATTGATTTCTAAAGACGATGAGACAAAGTGACGGAGAGACTGAGAGATTTTCTCTGCGTCTCTCCGTCATTTTGTTTCATCGTCTTGCGTTCTTGCTTTTGCCTTGCATCTCAGCCGAAAAAATGGTTACTATTGAACCAGACACACCTGTTTTAAAACCCGATTTCCAAAATCATTGATGAAAATTTATGCGAAGATAACGGCAGTTTTTTTGCCTTTGGGAGTTTTTTTACTATTTTCTGCTTGCGGCGGAAATGTGAAAACTGCACCGCCGGCAGTAGAAGTTGCGCCACAAGCGACGGCGGAATTAAAGCCGACTGTTACGCCGCAAAAATCTCAAATCCCCAATCTTCAAACAGAATTGCTTGAAAACAAAAGTTCGCAAACCTCTGCCCCAATCGGCAAATTTGATTTCAAAAATTTCACTTATCCGTTGCCGCGAGGTTGGCAAGATGCCGACGGCAAAGATGCCGAACTCGTGAGCGGCAAACGTCCTTTGGAAATGACGGACGAAGTAGAAAAAATTGGACTTTCTTATGTTACAACAAAATTTTTCGACGCAACGGACGACGGTCAAGACGAAGCCTTTGTCATTCTGAAAATCGAAACGGGCGGCGGCGCAATTCCGCAAATTGTTTATGTTTTCGAGTGGAAAAACGACAAGCCCGAATTAATTTGGAAATTTCGCACAGGCGACCGCGCCGATGGCGGTTTGAAAAATATTTTGGCGGAAAACGGTGAAACCATCGTCGAACTTTTCGGACAAGACCGCTTTATTTTAGGCGAAATCGAAACCGGAAAAATTACCGGCGACATCGAACAACTTTGCTGTCCGATTTTTTGGACGCGCAACCGCTACAAATTCAACGGCAAAGATTTTTTACTTCAAGGCAAACGCCTGACTTATTCGATGACCGACAAAAACGCGCCGCCGATTGAAAATATGAACGAAGTCGTTGAAAGGGAATCGAAGCGGTAAAATTTTTATTTTGTTACTTTACAGTATAAAGTTCTTGACAAATAAAATTACTTGGCATATATTCAAATTCGATATGGCGAAAGTTCAACCAATCCGTAGAGAAAACAACGAACCGACAAACATCGGCGAAAGAGCGATTGATAATTTGCAATTTATCCGCGAAACGATGGAGCGTTCCGCAGTTTTTACAAGCGTTCCGGGCTACGGCGGAATGTTGATGGGCGCAACGGCAATTGGGGCGGCTTTTATTGCCAACAATCAAGATTATTTGCGAAATTGGGTGATTGTTTGGGTGGTTGAAGCAGTTTTAGCTTTTTCAATTGGTTTGTTGGCTATGTGGCAGAAATCGAAAATCGCCAAAACGCCGCTCACATCTGCGCCCGCGAAGAAGTTTGCGAGTGGATTTGCGCCGCCGCTATTTTGCGGAATCGCAATCACGCTCGGACTTTGGCGATTTGAGCTTTACGAAGCGATGGTTGCCGTTTGGCTTTTATGTTACGGCGCGGCGGTGGTTTGCGGCGGAGCGTTTTCGGTGAAAATTGTTTCGATAATGGGTTGGTGTTTTATGTTGCTTGGTGCAATCGCGTTTTTATTGCCGAAAGGTTTCGGCGATGAAATGATGGCTTTGAGCTTCGGCGTTTTGCATATCGTTTTCGGGTTGATTATTGCCCGCAAATACGGCGGATAAGAGATTTGCATGCGAAACATACGAAATATACGAAATAAATTAAAATCTTTTTCGTTTATTTCGTATATTTCGCAGGTAAAAACAAATTATGGCTAAAAGTTTAGCATTAAAAATTGAGAGCGAGTCGGGCGACTTGCCGAAAAAATCTGCCTTGCGGATTGAAAAAGCGGCGGGAAATGTTTCAAACGAACTCGATAAAGTTATCCACGAACGAATGCGTTTGGGAATAATTTCGGCACTTGCGGCGAACGAAACTTTGTCGTTCACGGATTTGAAAAACTTGCTGAATACGACGGACGGAAACATCAGCGTTCACGCCCGAAAATTGGAAGAAGCCGGTTATTTGCTCTGCGAAAAATCGTTCAAAGGTCGCATTCCGCTGACCGAATATCGCATTACAAACGACGGACGCGAGGCTTTGAATCGTTATTTAAATCATATGGAAGCGTTAATTAACGCAATGAAAAATGTTTAGGCAAAGTTTTGACTGAGGAAATATCGGTGTTTTTATGAGCATTTTGATTTTAGGTATCATAATTTTAATTCCTGTAGTTTTTTATTTGATTTGTTCTAATTCAGGTGGAAAATCTTCCAATAAAACAGCTTCAAAAGCCGGCTTTTGGTCGCGGCAATTTCAAATCCAAACAACCTCGAAACAAAAAATATTCGATTGGATTTTCGGCGTAGGTTTGCCCTTAATTTGCTTTGTTTTCGATCCGGTGGTTTTCAAAGGAAGTGGTTTTAGAGGTGCTTTGCTTGGAAATTTCAAACCGTTTGCATATATTTTGAGTTTTATTTCGGTAATGGCAATGTCGGCGTGGTTGATTTGGGGCGCGAAATTGAAATGGTTTAACGCTTTTTTAGCCGGAATTTTTGCCGTCGGCGGAATTATTTCGCTGATTGTCGGAATAATTTTGATTCCTTTTAGTTTGATCGGACTGATAATTTTAATCGGGATTTTGGGCTTTACGCCGCTTTTATCCGCGATAGGTTTTTTGCGGAACGCCGTTCGTGCTTTTCACGCGGCGAAGCCTTTTATCGAAAAACCAATTTTGATTTATTCGATGGTTTTGAGTGCAATTTTCAGTTTGACGCTTCCGGCGGTTGTAAATCTCCAGATTAAAAGAAGTTTGGATAATGTCAGAAACGGCGATGTGGAAATGATTCGGGCTGAGCTAAAAACTTTGAAATACGCCGCGCCGCTGACAAATTTCGATGATTTGGCTTTTGAATATTACCGCGTTCCACCACAAGAAAGAAAAAGCGAACGGATTCAAGCACTTGCCGAACTTTATAGAGAAATAACGGGTAAAAATATCGAAAATTCTGCTGTTTTGATGGATTAAAATCAATGAAAAATTACGATGCTGTCATTATCGGAGCCGGGCTTGCCGGATTGCAGTGTGCCAAACTTCTCAGCGAGCGCGGAGCAAAAATTTTGCTTGTTGACCGGAAAAGCGATTTGGCAAAAGGCGTTCACACGACGGGAATTTTTGTCCGCAAAACGCTTGAAGATTTTGATTTTCCCGAAGGAACTTTGGGCAGATCGATTAAAGATGTAACGCTTTATTCGCCGAAATTAAAGGAAATCAAGTTAAAAAGCGAAAAGGAGGAGTTTCGCGTCGGGAAAATGGGCGCGATTTATGATGAGCTTTTGAATGAAGCAGTCGAAAACGGCGTTCGATTTGCGCGGGCAACTTCTTATAAAGGTGCGGAAATCGTGGGCGATGAAACGATTGTTACGCTCGAAAAACGCGGCGAATCAACGTCAGTCAAAACCAAAGTTTTAATCGGCGCAGACGGCGCAAATTCGCGTGTCGCAAAGGATTTGAAATTGGACGAAAACAAAGAATGGATCGTTGGTTACGAAGAAGTTTTTCACGTCAAACATAAACACGATGAACCGCGTCTGCATTGTTTTTTAGACGCAAAACTCGCGCCCGGATATTTGGCTTGGATCGCCGCCGACGGTGAGGAAATCCACATCGGCGTTGGTGGCTATGCCGCTAATTTCAATCCGCGTGAAGCGTTAAAATGTTTTAAGGAAAAGACGAGAAATTTGTTTGATTTGAAAAATGCCGAACTAAAAGAAACACGCGGCGGACGAATTCCGGTCGGCGGCGTTTTGCGGAAAATTTCAAATGAACACGGAATTTTAATCGGCGACGCGGCGGGCGCGGTTTCACCTCTGACAGCCGGCGGACTCGACCCGGCAATGCGGCTTTCAAAATTTGCGGCGGAAATCGTTTGGGAAAGATTGCAGAGCGATGATTCAAAAATTCTTCTGCAATTTTCGGGCGAATTGTTTCGCGCCAGATTCATTTCGCGGTTATGGATGAGAAAAATAATAAAAACCTTTACCAATCAAAGACTTTTGGAACTTTGTTTCACGTTTTTGCGTGGAAAAATCGGACAAAAATTCGCAAAGCACGTCTTTTTCGGACGCGGTTCGTTTCCTGATGTTAAACTCGCTCAAAACACGAGTAATTTATCGGCGAAAATTTCGGTTTGAAAAAACGATTTTGGAGAAATTTTATGAAAAGTTTGGCAATTTTGATGTTTCTGTGCGGCGCGGTTTTGATTTCTTGTCAGACGAACGCGAAAAATCTGACGGCGGTTTCGAGCATTGAGCCGATTTTTTCACCAACGCCGTTACCAACGCCGTGCGGTTTGCCGATTCCAAAATCTTTTGACATTCATTCAAAAGTCGGAATTGTTGATGGAGATAAAGACAATATTTGTTTCAGAACGAAAAATGGTGATTTGGCAGAAAATACAACGGTTTCGATAATTACTTCATTTTATGATCCATCGCTGAAGGTTTTGAATGCGAAAATTGAGAAAAAACTTTCCTCAAGTTGTTCACGTCGCGCTTCCGAATCAACTGATAAAAATCCCGGTGAAAATTTTTATTATTTGCTTACTTTAACGGATAAGGAAGTTGACGAATACCAAGAAGTTTTCGGCTTTGGCGTTATTGCCCCGACAAAACCGATTCAAATTCAAAATAATTTCGTAAGCACCGATTTGAATGAAGATGGAAAGTCCGAATATTTTCGGCTGTGTAGCGGTAATGAAGGAACACTTTTCGCTATTTGGACAGGCAAACCGCTCAAAGGAAAGCAAATTTGGCACAGTTTTTATTATGTTGATTACGATACGGTTTTAACTTGTAAGAAAGAGGATTTGAAGAAAACGGAAGATTAATTTGAGGTTGGTTTTGTAATATGAACGAAAGAACAAAAACAGGATTGGAAATTTTGCAGGCGGCGGTTTTGCTTGGTGTTTTGGGCGATGTTTTGTTGCGCCAAACACCTTGGGGATTGAATGTTTTGCTGTTTGTCGGGGCGTTGGTCGCGGCGTTTGTGATGTTAGTTCTGCGCCGAAAACAGGAATTTTGGAACGGGCGGACGATTGCGCTCAATGCGGCTTTGGTCTTTTTTGGCGCGATGTATGTTTGGCGCGATTCGATGGAATTGAAGGTTGCCGATTTTGTGGCGATTTTTACAATTTTGGCTGTTTTGAGTTTGCCTGCGTTGAAGATAAAAACTAATCTGGCGGGCGTTTTTCATTATTTTATCGGATTTATTTGGTCGGGAATTAACGCGGCTTTTGCGCCGTTTTTTCTGCTGATTGACGATATTGCGTGGAAAACTCTGCCGCAAACGGGTTGGTCGAAACATCTGGTTTCCGTGCTTCGCGGTTTGATTATTGCCACGCCGCTCGTGTTGATTTTCGGCGCGTTGTTTATGGCGGCGGACGCGGTTTTTCAAGGCATTATCGAGAAAACTTTGAATATTCAATTCGATGTTTTGGTGAGTCATATTTTCTTTGTCGGATTTTTCGCGTGGGCTTTTGCAGGATATTTGCGCGGCGCGATTATCGGCAGTTTTGGAAATACAACGCCGAAAGTTCCGGTTGCTACGAATGACGAAATCAAACCACAAGTTTCGAGCGTTACGGAAGAAACCGAAACGCCGAAAGTCGAAACCGCGAAAGAGGAAAAGAAAAACACTTGGCAGAATTTTGATAATTCGGTTTTGCCGCCGGTTTTCACGCTTGGCGCGGTTGAGATTTCGATTGTTTTGGGGTTAATAAACCTTTTGTTTTTGAGTTTCGTCATCGTGCAGATTCCGTATCTTTTCGGCGGTTTTGAACTCGTGCAAAACACGCCCGATTTCAAATTGGCTGATTATGCAAGACGCGGTTTTGGCGAATTAGTTACGGTTGCCGCGCTCGTTTTGCCGATTTTGTTAGTTTCGCATTGGCTTTTGCGGAAAGATTCGACAGTTTCGGAAAAAATCTATCGCGTGTTAGCGGGAATTCAGATTGCATTGCTTTTTGTGATTATGATTTCGGCGGCGCAGAGATTGTTTATTTTGACGGGAAATCTCGGCTACGGTTTGACGACGGTGAGATTTTATCCGTTTGTCGTGATGGTTTGGCTGGCGTTGATTTTTATATGGTTTTCGCTGACGGTTTTGCGCGGCGTGCGTGAACAATTTGCGTGGGGCGCGTTGTGGTTGGCGATTTTCGTCGTCGGAACTTTGCACTTTTTCAATCCCGATCAATACATTGTTCGCACGAACATTCGTCTGATGAACGAAGGTCGCGCGTTTGATGCACATTACAATACGAGTTTGAGCGATGATGCTGTTCCGGTTTTGCTTGAAAATATGGAAACGATGAACTTTGAACAGCAATGCCGCATCAGATACAAACTTTCAGATCGTTTGGCAAAAGCAAATAACGAAACTGATTTTCGCAGTTGGAATTTTTCGCGCTGGTCGGCACGTCAAAAATTACAGCAATACGGCGACGGTTTGAATCCGGCAAGTTGTCCGCAAAATTTAAGAGGTTTTTCTCACGATAATTTTTAATCGGCTGAAAAATTCTTGCTTTCTTTGCTTCAATTCCTTAAGATGAAGGCATAAGTCGTTCGGACTTGTGCCTTTTATCTTTTCAAACGCTTTCAATTAAATCAAAAAATGCTTGATGAATTTCCGAAAAAACGTGATTATCTGCGCGAATATCTGCTTTATTTGCAGGTCGAAAAAGGTTTGGCGAAAAATTCGCTGGAAAGTTATAACCGCGATTTGTTGCGGTTGAAAACTTGGGCTGAGAAGAATGATTACGATTTATTGAAATTAAACCGAAAGGATTTGCGCGAGTGGTTGATGGATTTAGCTACCGAAAAATTGTCGGAAACTTCAAAACGGCGAATGGTCAGCGCACTTCGTGGGTTTTATAAGTTTTTGATGTTTGACGGACATATCGCAAAAAATCCGGCGGAAGATTTGGACGCGCCGCAGAAAGGTTTTTATTTGCCGAAATTTTTGAATCAAACCGAGATTGAAAATCTGCTTTTAGTGCCGGATGTTTCGATGGAAATCGGCTTGCGCGACCGCGCGATTTTAGAGTTGATGTATGCTTGCGGTTTGCGCGTTTCGGAGGTTGTGGATTTGCGTGTGAGCAATGTCGAGCTTGATTTGGGAATTGTAACTTGTAAAGGGAAGGGAAGTAAAACGCGCAAGATTCCGATTGGCAAAAGCGCAGTCGAGTGGTTGAAAAGTTATCTTGCGGCGCGGAATAAGAAAGAAAAAATTGCGGTTCAAAATCTGTTTTTAACCGTTTCGGGAAAAGCGATAAACAGGCATATAATTTTTCTTTTCGTCAAAGAATACGCCGAAAAAATCGGACTGCAAGATGTTTCACCGCATACTTTAAGACATTCGTTTGCGACGCATCTTGTTCAAAACAGCGCAGATATTCGTTCCGTTCAACAGATGCTCGGACACGCTGATATTTCGACGACACAGATTTACACGCACATTACCGACGCTCATTTGCGGAAAACTTACGAAAAATTTCACCCACGCGCCAAAGCAAAATTCAGTTTCAATGAAAATCCGTAAAACTTTCCCGTTCCAACTTGCAACTTATAATTTTTTTAGATAATATTGCACTTTTGCTAAGTGGCTCAATAAGTCATCTGATAGCAACGATGTTTTAAACGCATGGGTGGTCGAGCGGTCAAAGGCAACGGGCTGTAAACCCGTCGGATTAAT